>CAYSMU010000005.1:22338-23287 GCA_964432145.1 uncultured Chloracidobacterium sp. | reverse complement strand
TAATCGCAAAAGGCCAATTTCTGCTGCACGCGGCTTCGTGTTCGAGATTTCTTTTCCTCGTGGTAATCTTCTCCTTTATGCCGATCGTGAGATGTCCGCATTGCGGTAAAGAGACTGAGTACACGGGTAATGAATTTCGGCCGTTCTGTTCGGAGCGGTGCAAGCTGCTCGATTTTGGCGATTGGGCGGACGGGGCATTTAGCCTGCCAGCCGAGACGACCGAGTTGACGGAGCAGGACATAGACCAGATCCAGAAGGCACAGGAGAACGCAGAATGACACTCTTACTTGATGCGGCACCGGTTGCGGGCGGTATCGCGATAGTCGCGGCCGTCGCGTTTTTCTTTGTGTTCCTTGCGGTGGCATTCATTGCGTTCAAGATGCTCAAGAAGTCCGTCAAGATGGCGGTTCGCGTGGTCATCGTCGCGGTGATCATTGCCGTCGCGATCGCGGGCAGTATCTTTCTCTTTGCGGTCGGCTCCACGAAATCGCCGCGGCCGACGCCGCGGCCCGCTCAAACTCGTTGATCTCTCATGGCAGACGCATCGCCCGAGACAAAACCCGGCTTTTGGCAGCGCTACGTCAAGCTTCCGCGCAATGTCTGGGCACTTAGTTTTGTCGCCTTTCTCAACGACACATCGAGCGAGATCATCTATCCGCTGCTGCCGGCGTTTCTGGCTTTGAGCCTCGGGGCGTCGCCGTTCGCGATCGGCCTGATCGAGGGATTTGCCGAGTCGGTGGCGAGTCTTTTGAAGCTCGTTTCCGGCTATCTCAGTGACCGGTTTCGCACACGAAAGCTGCCGGTCTTTTTGGGCTATTCGCTGGCGGCGATAATGCGGCCGCTACTGGCGTTTGTGACAAACTGGCCGCAGGTGCTCGTCGTCAGAATGGCGGACCGCGTGGGCAAAGGCATTCGCGGTGCTCCGCGTGACGCGCTGATCGCCGAGGGC
>CAYSMU010000005.1:0-22328 GCA_964432145.1 uncultured Chloracidobacterium sp. | reverse complement strand
TTGCCTTCGGATTCAACCGTGCCGCCGTTCACCTAGGTGCCGTGCTCGGGCCGGTTGCGGGTTTTGTCCTGTTGTCGATATTTGCCGCAAATGCGGCGAGCCCGACGATCATCGAATATGAGCGTGTCTTCCTCTTCGCGTCGATCCCTGTCGTGATCGGTCTGATTGTAATCGCATTTTTTGTCACCGAAAAGAAGCGGCCAAAGAACGAACCCCACGTTGAGCCGCCGAAGTTTTCGCTAAAGGGCTTCGACGGGAACTTCAAGCGTTACCTTCTGGTCGTCGCATTATTTACGCTATCGAACTCTACCGACGCTTTTCTGCTGTTGCGGGCCGCGGACGCCGGTATCTCACCTGTCGTCCTGCCGCTGCTATGGATGACCCTGCATATAAGCAAGGTGATCAGCTCGCTGATCGGCGGCGACCTGTCGGACCGGCTCGGGCGAAAGACTCTGATCATCGGCGGGTGGATGGTCTATGCCGCGGTTTATGCCGGTTTCGCGTTCGTGAGTTCGCCGTGGCAGTGCTGGGCGTTGTTCATTCTCTACGGTGCTTACTTTGGGATGACCGAGGGCGTCGAAAAGGCGTTCGTCGCCGACATGGTGCCCGAGAACAAACGCGGCACGGCCTACGGACTTTACAATCTGGCGTTCGGTATCACGGTCTTTCCCGCCTCGCTGTTGTTTGGATTGACGTGGAACAACTTCGGGGCCTCGACGGCCTTCATCGCAAGCGCGTGTGTTTCGATCCTAGCAATTTTGCTGTTCACTACCGTGAGGTCAGATCCACATGCAGAAGCAGGATAGACCTGCGGTCTATCCTGCTCCTCCTGTCTATCCTATGAGTGAAATGCGTCAGTTGCTGCTCAGCCTTATCGAGCTGAGCATGTTTCTGAACGCGTTGTTGTACGAGAACGACTCGTCCTCGGGCACGACCATCGTTATGTAGAATATGCCATTTCCCATCCGGGCGACCTGGACATTGACGAGTTCCGTTCTGCCGGTGACCGGCGAGCGTCCGGCGAGGGTTGCCATGTAGCCCGGCCTTCCCGCGACGGTCGTTCGCGAGTACCGACTGCGGACGCTCAGGTACGGATTGCCCTGGAGTATCTCGTTCAAATAGCCGTCCGCCGCCACATCGAAGCTGTATTCCTCACCCTGATAGATACCGATCATTGCACCGTGGGTGATGCCCTGATCACCGTACGCACCATCTGGAGCGAATTGGGCGTTGTCCTGCAAGGTGAAGTCGCGCCAATTGGACGGAATGTTCAGCCTGATCCAATTCAGCCCGGTGTAGCTGCGTGTCCGTGACGACGGAAGCTGGACGCGGCTTGAATACCGGCCCTCGCTGGTCGGGTTTCCGCCGCCGGCCTTTGCGTCCTTTTCGATCTGCGCCATCGTGCGTGCCGGCGGCATCGACCTGAGGCGTGCCTGCACGCGTTCGAAATCTCGCGTGATCTTGATCGGATTCGGCGAGACGCGTAAGTACTGAGCTTCGCGATTGATCTTTTCGTAGCGGTTGCCCGGATCGGGGTGGCTGCTTAGCCATTCCGGTGCACCGCCCTTGTTCTCGCCCTGGATCGTCCGGAACATATTCGCCAGGTCACGCGGGTCGTAGCCCGCGTCCGCCATGATGCGGGCGCCGAGCATGTCGGATTGCGTTTCGTATTCGCGGCTGTACTTGGTCATCCATGCCGCGGCCCCGAGCATTCCCAATTGTGCACCGGCCTCACCACCGAGTATCGCTCCGCCGATGATCATGCCCAGCATGCCGAGAGTATTTTTTGCGCTCGACTGCTTGGTCGCCTGCGCCGTCGCGTGACGCAGAGCGACGTGGCTGATCTCGTGTGCCATCACTCCGGCCATCTCGCCCTCGTTACGGGCCTTTTCGATCATTCCCCGGTTTACGTACATCGGGCCGCCGGGCAAGGCAAATGCGTTAATGTCGCTGGCGTTGACCACCTTGAAGCGGTAGTTGAACGCAGGCTGATTAAATTGCGGCGGGATCGCTGCCACCAGTCGCCTGCCAACGCGTCCGACGTAGTCGGTAGCGTCCTGATCGTTGAGGATCGGGAATTGTTTCTCGACCTCGTTCGCGGCGTCGCTGCCGAGCTTGATGTCTTCCTGGACCTTGTATTTGTTCTTTGGTGCGGTGATCTTTGTCTGAGCGAATGCCGCGACGGGCAGCATCCACATTGTAAAGATCATCGCCGCTGAGGCCAGCCGCTTACCAAAAAGTCGTTTCTCCATAATTCCTCCGGGGATCAAATTGAGCAATTTCAATAGCTCAGATAGTAATGCGTCATGCGGCCGATGACAAAAATAAATGCCGCGTGTACTTCGATGAGGGGCTTTAGACGCCGCGTTCGCCGCGAAAGTCGTTCGGCGTCAAATGGACAATGTGTCCAAGATGTTAACAAAATGTTACATAACCACCGCCGGGCGGCTCACGCGCGGACAAAGTTAAGTATTCTGTAACTATTGAGGTTCTGCACTGGTATATACTTTGGGATTGCACCTGAAAGAAAGATACCCGGACGCGGCTTTGTTCGAGCAGATCCCGCAAGATTTCCGGCACATTGCCGGTGAGGCTATGCAGCACCGAGAGATCGACAATCAACTCGACCTGCTTCGCGATCGTGTTCTGCTTCTTGGCGGCAAGACGGAGGAGGCCGTGCATAGGGCGATGCGTTCGCTTACCGAACGCGACAGCGAATTGGCTCGCAGCGTCTGCGAGGCCGACGAGCAGATCGATCAGATGGAACTCGAGATCGACCGCCTCAGCATCAATATTCTCGGTTCTCAGCAGCCGGCGGAACATGATCTGAGACTGGTTGTCTCGGTGGCAAAGATCACACCGATCCTCGAACGCATTGCCGATCATGCGACCAGTATCGCAGAGGCGGCGATCGTGCTTAACAACGAGCCGCAGATCGATAGCTATGTCGATTTTACAAAGATGGCAGACATAGCAGCCGGTATGCTCGGAGAGGCGCTGAACGCCTTTACGTCAGAGGATGCCGCCGCATCGCGGGAGATCATCGCCCGCGACCGGGAGATCGACGAGTGCTATGGCCGCGTTTTCGACGGGCTGATAGCGATGATGATCAGAAACCCGTCGACCGCAAACGGTGCGGCCCGACTCTTATTTGTCGCCAAGCATATCGAGCGCATTGGCGATTATGTCAAGGACATTTGCGAACTCAACGTCTATCTCACCGAGGCTGTATTTATCAAACACAGCCCGCGCATTTGAGAAGATGGCCGGCATCGCCTATATTTAGGCTCGAATTTCGAAAACTAGTTACCGGAGAATCAGGAAATGGCGTTTAGCTTTCTACCGAAAGAAGACCACTATTTTGCGCTGTTCTTACAGATCACCGCAAAGATCCAGGAGGCGGCCGCGCTTCTTGTCGAAATGATGCAGGGGCCGGACTCGAATTTCGACTCTCTGTCCAAGAAGATCAAGAGCGTCGAACACGAGTGCGACGAGATCACTCATCGGATCACCACCAAACTCAACAAATCGTTTATCACGCCATTTGACCGTGAGGATATCTATACTCTGTCGGTCGCCCTCGACGATGTCTGCGATTATATAGACGCCGCTGCACGCGCGGTCGTGATGTACAACATCCACAGCACGGACGAATTTGCACAGCAACTGGCCGAGATCATCCAAAAGCTGGCACTCGAGATCAATAACGCCGCCGCCCTGCTCAAAGAGGCCAAGGGCCTCGAGAAACACTTGCTTGAGATCCAGCGGCTCGAGAACGATGCCGATGAGGTCTATTTCAAGGCAATGGCCGCGCTTTTTAAGAACACCAACGATGCTGTCCAGATCATCAAGTGGAAAGAGCTTTACGAGATCCTCGAAAACGCCACAGACCGCTGCGAAAGCGTAGGCAATATCATCGAGAGTATCGTGCTGAAGCACAACTAAGGCGAATATGGACGTTCAATCAGCGGCATTTGGCCTGGTCGTGCTCATCATCTTCGTCGCTCTTGTATTCGACTACGTCAACGGATTTCACGACGCGGCGAATTCGATCGCGACAGTGGTGGCGACCCGGGTTTTGTCACCGGGAGTCGCGGTCGCATGGGCGGCATTTTTTAACTTCATCGCGTTCCTGGTCTTTGGTACGGCGGTCGCCAAGACGATCGGCGGCGACATGGTCAACATCGCAAGGATCGATGGCGGTGATCAATTATTTGTACTGCTCGCGGGTGTACTGGGCGCCACGATCTGGAACCTCATAACGTGGTACCTTGGCCTGCCGACATCCAGTTCGCATGCATTGGTCGGCGCCTATGCCGGAGCGGCAATGACCGCGTTCGCGTACCAGTCGGGGCTTGATAATCCGCTGGTCGTCCTTAAGGCCGAGGGCTGGATAAAGACCTTGACGTTTATCGTCCTTTCGCCGCTGATCGGGATGACGCTCGGATTCATACTGATGATCGCAGTCTATTGGATCTTTCACCGAGTGTCGGTAAACAGGGTCGACAAAGTGTTTCGTGTCGGCCAGTTGTTCTCGGCCGGAGCGTACAGCCTGGGCCACGGCGGCAACGACGCGCAAAAGACCATGGGTATCATCACTATCGCCCTCGTCGCGGGCGGATATCTGCAGATGCTGCCTAACGGCAAGCTCCCGGAGGTGCCTCTTTGGGTCGTCCTGTCGGCTCATGCTGCGATCGGCTTGGGAACGCTCTCGGGGGGCTGGCGGATCGTCAAAACGATGGGAACCAAGATCGTCAAGTTGCAGCCCGTAGGCGGATTTTGCGCCGAGACGGCTGGAGCACTGACTCTGTTTGGAGCGACGGCCGCCGGTATACCGGTCTCGACGACGCACACCATCACGGGTTCGATCGTCGGCGTCGGCTCTGCCAAGCGATTCTCCGCTGTGAAGTGGGGTGTCGCCGGCCGAATCGTTTGGGCTTGGATACTCACGATCCCCATGGCAGGCCTAATCGCTGCCCTCACATACGGGGTCATTCTACTGATCGAGAAAGCCGTAGGCGTGATCTAGCGGCGCTGATCATCTCGCCTGACCGGACACTCACCTTCTGAACCCCGACGGTTGACCGTCAGAGAGTAGTGAGCTGGCTGATTCGTGCGCGCAGGACACTTATGAATCCCTCTGTCGTCGGTTCGTCATATCCCGCAGCATGAAACGCATCGCGGAGCTGGCTATCGGAAAGCGACGCCAGCAGTGAGCCGATCCAACGAGCATTTTCGACTGGTATCCGCCGCATCGCTTTTTCTTTATTAGCCTGCGATTTGTGATAGATCGGATTGAATATCGACGCAAAAATTCCGATGCCCTCCGGGCGCGTGCGGTAGTCGAATTCCACCAGCCCGTTCTCGACCTCGACCACGAATCTGCCTTCGCGAAAATCTTCGAGAGCGTTCTTTGTACGCTTGCCTCCGAGTCCGCCGACACGTCCGAGAGTTGCGCCCAGATCGCTGACAACATAATGATGTTCAAGTTTTCCGGTGACGGGATGTTTGCGGTGCAGCACCCGGTTGTTTTCGGGCCTTGTGTCGTAGTTCGCCAGCAGGACCATCAATACCTTCAGGCCGTCCAGTTCGCGCGTTCCCACAAATGGATTCTCCAGCCAGTGCCAGTTCTTCCCCCGTTCGGTCCCGTCTCGCCTCGGTTCGAACCGCACGCCCTCCAAAACACCGCCATCCGCAGGCAACTGAGGATCATCGTGATCAGCTATTGGCAGTTTTCTGATCTCGGCTTGTTTGAAGTAATAGGCTTCTTCGACAAGATAACCAAGAGCCCAGACCAAACGGCTGGCGACTGTTTCCGATTGGGCCTCCTCACCCAGCTTGACGATCCAGATCGAGCCTCGGGCGTCTTTAACTTTGATCTTTGGCGAGGCGCCGCCCTTGACGTTTTCGATAAAGGTGAATGGAGCCTTAGGGGCCATCGCCTCGGACCCCGCTCCGTACCTGAGGTCGCGAAGCCTGACGTCACCGGGATCACGCCACAGAACGGGCTCCGGTTGCAGACTTTTACGGGCCGTACTTTGTGCGATGGCGGCAGTGAAAAGTCCGCACAGAATGAACGTCACGATAACCAAGATCCTTCTCAACGATAATGTAGACATCACTTTTGCCTCCTCCGAGGGGTGTGCTCAGGGCCCGCGCAAACGTAATTGTGGCTTCGGCCTGATCGTGCGTATGTCCGTCACCATACACACAGGTACCGTCAACGTGGGTAAACTGCGAATATCGGAAGCTCTCTCCGTCGCGGATCGCGCCCACCAATTTTCTATCAGCCCATTGCGATCCCGAGGCCAATTGGTTGGAGGAGGTAGATATGAGTTCTAATACGAGATTTCTGATCTTCTTATGGATCATTTTGTTCGGCGTGATCGGCTTGCACGGACAATCTTCGCTTAGTGGTACCGACAAAAAGGTGATCTCGGATTTCGAAAAACAAGCAAGAAAATATGTCAGTCTTCGCGAGAAAGTCGCGGCGCGACTGCCCAAATTGACGGACAGGGCCACGCCGGAAGAGATCGCATCATACAAAACCGCCCTGCAGGAGCGCATCCGGGCGTCACGTACCGGAGCCCGTCCCGGCGACATTTTTTCGCCTGCGGCCGTTATTTTGATCAGATCGATGATCAAGGAGGAATTTAAGGGCTATGAGCGAGCAGAACTCCGCCAGACCGTCCTCGAGGCAGACACAAAAGGTGTACCGATAAAGGTCAATGTCCCCTATCCAGAGAGTAAGGAGTTGGTCGAAATGTCGCCCGCACTGCTGCTGAGATTGCCGCAGCTGCCAAAGCAGCTCCGCTACCGGTACATTGGCCGGAGCCTCGCGATCCTCGATCGAGACTGTTCGCTGATCGTCGACTTTATGCGAGACGCACTGCCGTAACTCCTGAACAAAGATCAGATCTTCGAGAGGTGATTGGAATGAAAAAGATCCTTACCGTCGTACTTAGCCTGCTGATCGCGCTCGTCCATACTACCGCGGCGAGCGGTCAAAAATCAGCCCAAACTACTGAAAAACTGCTGAATGTTACACTGCCGCGATCTGCCGGGTCAGTTAAGTTTCTGGTCATCGGCGATACCGGGACCGGCAGTCGACAGCAGAAAGAGCTTGCCCAGGTAATGCTCGAGTATCGAACAGTATTTCCGTACGAATTTGTCCTAATGGTCGGGGACAACATGTACGGGGGCGAAAAACCGGCCGACTTCAAGAAAAAATTTGAGGACGTCTATCGTCCGCTCCTCGATCAAGGGGTAAAATTCTATGCCTCGCTCGGCAATCATGATGAATCGAATCAGCGAATGTACCAGCTCTTCAATATGAACGGTGACGAATACTACCGGATAAAAAAGGGCGAAGTCGCATTTTACGCGCTGAACAGCAACTATATGGACAAGCGTCAGATCAAATGGATGGAGGACGAATTAGCCAGGGACGACTCAAAATGGAAGATCGCGTTCTTTCACCATCCGCCTTATTCCTCCGGCGGTAAACACGGATCGTCGATCGATCTCCGAGAGATCGTCGAGCCGATCTTTATAAAAAACGGCGTGGACGCCGTCTTTACCGGCCATGAACATTTTTATGAGCGCATAAAGCCTCAAAGCGGTATCTTCTATTTCATAACCGGAGCCGGAGGGAAACTTCGCAGCGGCGACGTAAAGAGCGGGTCACCGCTCACGGCAAAGGCCTATGATAAAGATCTTTCTTTCATGCTCGTGGAGATCTCCGGTAACCTCTTGCACTTTCAGGTCCTCTCCCGGAAGGGTGATACCGTCGACAACGGAGCGTTGCCTCGACGTGAACGCTAAACGAGCTAATTGCAGGAATTAAACTTTTTCCAATGGCGTTATGGCGGGTGCGTTGATCGGCTCGCCATCCGTAGAAAAACGCGAGCCGTGGCACGGGCAATCCCACGTTTTTTCAAGAGAATTAAAACGAACGATGCAGCCGAGATGTGTACAAACGGCTGATCTCGTCACCAATTCACCTGACGAGCTGCGATAAACCGCCAACTTTTGGAGACCGTCGCGGATCACTCCGCCCTCTTCAATTCCCAATTCATCGACCGACGAAATGTCACCCCCGGTTAGCCAATCTTTATATGGGAGCGTGGAGCTTACGATCTCCGGTACAGCTTGTGACAGAGACTGAGTGGCGATTCGCGACGGGTCATAGACATCGGCCCACGGATTGTTGACCCCCTCGATCAGATCTCTGATCAGGATGCTCCCGATCGTGCCATGCGTCATCCCCATCCCTGAATCGCCGGTAATGAGATAGACGTTCGGCTCGTTTGACGAGTATCGACCAAGGAAGGCAAGTCCGTCATGGGTCTCGAGAAATTGCCCCGACCATTTGTAACGCATTACTCCCGCCGAAGGAAACCGTTTCTTTGCCCAACTGAAAAGACGCTGAAACCGCTCCGGCCCGTCATTGGCCTGGCCCGTACGGTGGTCCTCGCCTCCGACGATCAGGATCTGATGGTCACCTTCATCCTGCGTCCGGACATAAATGTACGGATCACCGGTATCCCAGTAAAGGGCAGGCTCGAGAGAATCCGCCGGCATTTCGACACCGACCGCATAGGTGCGGTACGCCGGAAGCTCGGCAAACATGTTGCTCATCAAGGGGTAGTTTGTGGCGAGGACCAGGTTCTCGGCGGTTACTGTATGACCTCCGGCGGTGGTTGCCGCCGGCGTATTGCCGCCTGTCCACGCGGTAACGCGGCTTCCCGAAAACAGTCGGCCGCCCATTCGCTCTATGGCATCTGCGAGCCCGTCAAGGTACTCCAAAACATGAAACTGGCCCTGTCGGGGGAAATGCAGACACCTGCCGATATTGACCATCGGTGCGCGGTCGACCCATCTCACATTGCTCAAACCGCATCGGTGCGCCGCGGATAGTTCTTCGCCGAGGTCGTCCTCGCTTTCCTCCGCCTCAAAAAGATACCCGTCGAGCCGCATAAAGCCGCAGTCTATGTTTTCGGTATTGACGATGCGTTCGATCTCGTCGATAGCTGATGTATGGCTTTCGACGGCCAATTTTGCTTTTTCCGCGCCGTGCCATTTTTCGATACGGTAAATTCGATCATCGATAGCGTTTGAAAGATGCGCGGTGGTCCTGGATGTCTCGCCGCCCCCGATTTGCCCGTCGTCAACAACCGCAACCTTGTGTCCGGCTTTTGCGAGCAGGTACGCGGTCGTTAACCCGGCGATGCCGCCGCCGATCACACACACATCAGTATTAATATCCGATTCGAGGGGAGTAACCGCTTTCGCCGCAACGGTTTCTTCCCAAATAGAGATGGTCTTTCCCTCGTCGCTTTTTCTCACTTTCGTTACCTCTGACGTGAGCGTAGCTCTCGCATCCCCGGTCGTCTGTATGGTTTACGACAATACTGGCGTCTTGCACAACATCGTGGTAAAGCGCAATGATTTCTGTATGAGTGCCGTACTGGAACAGACCCGCGTTCTCGAAGATTATTTGGTAATGCCCGATTCGGAGATCGCCGAACGGATCGATGCCGCACGCAGCGAACTCGGGCCCCGCGTGGTGATTCTTGGCCATCATTATCAACGCGACGACGTTATACGGCATGCCGATCTGACGGGCGACAGCTATCAGCTTTCGGTAATGGCTTCGCAGACCGATGCCGAGTACATCATCTTCTGCGGTGTTCATTTCATGGCAGAGTCGGCAGATGTTCTCGGCAAGCCGCACCAGCGCGTCATTTTGCCCGATCTCGGTGCCGGATGTTCGATGGCAGATATGGCGTCGATCGATCAGGTCGAGGATGCGTGGGAGCAGCTTCGCGGTATCGGCGTCCTCGAGAACAAGGTCGCACCGATCACGTACATGAATTCGACCGCCGCGATCAAGGCATTCTGCGGGCGCAATGAAGGCGTTGTCTGCACCTCGTCCAATGCGGTGCCGCTCTTCGATATCTATCTGAAGGAATTCGATAAGATGTTCTTCTTCCCCGACCAGCATTTGGGGAGAAATACGGGCGCAAAATTCGGTATACCGCTCGATAAAATGGCGTTGTGGAACCCTCATCTTGAGCTGGGCGGCAATACCGAGGAACAGCTTCATGACGCGAAACTTATCCTATGGCGCGGCCATTGCTCGGTACACGGGCGGTTCAAGGATTGGCATGTCGATAAGATCCGCGAACAAGTGCCCGGCGTTCAGGTACTCGTTCATCCAGAATGTACCCGCGAAGTCGTTGAAAAGAGTGATCTTAACGGCTCGACCAGCTACATTATCAAGACTGTTGAGAACGCTCCGAGCGGTTCAAAATGGGCGATCGGCACCGAGGTGAACCTCGTCAATCGGCTCGCGAAGCGCTTCCCCGACAAAGAAATTCACCTCCTCGCCCCAGACCTCTGCATGTGCGCGACGATGTATCGAATCGCCCCGCAAAACCTCGCCTGGGCTATCGAAAACGTTGCCGACGGCAATGTTGTAAACGAGATCGTCGTCGATGATGAGACCAAATTCTTCGCCAACATCGCTCTCGAACGAATGATCTCGTTAACCGAAAAGAAATGAACCGCAGAGACGCGGAGACGCAGAGAGTGTTTATGGAAGGACCAATGTCGAGGCACAACTCCGTCCCTGCCTGAGGGTTCCTGTAATAGGGGTCTGTCTCTTGATAGAATCTGATTTCCCAGTCATGGAAAGCGGCTTGAAAAGAGTCGTCAATAACTTCTGACATCTCCGCGTCGCAACGTCTCTGCGGTAGACCTTATCTTTTTCTTTCGACTTGCGAGCGATTAATTCATACCAACCTGTGTGTGTTCGCGGGGCATCACACCTAAACAATGCGGCATGGTGACGTGTGTCGTCCATGTCATTTTCCAGGAGGGAAATTATGAGGAAGAGATCGTTAATTATCTTATTTACAATATTTTTGTCTGCCGGGGCGGCGATGGCGCAAATATCCTGGCTGGACCGGCCCATAAATAACTGGAACAACGGTAACGGTGTCGTGCCCAACGCTCCGCGAACGTTTGCACCTATTCCCGCAAACTGCCGGAGCACTATCCGAACTCCCGAAAGTTTGGCCGATAGGGCCGTAACACGTGCCGGCTGGCAGCTTTTCGGCGCCACGCAGACATATGGACAGGCAACAGTCGTTAGCGGAATGGCCGACACCGACGGCATGTGCCGCCCGACCCTATTTAACGTGTTCGTTTTTGTAGGCGACCGGTTCGCGGGTACGCTTTCGCCGACCACGATGAGCGCCCGAACGGACGGAGCTCTTTCCGATACAAAACTTGTAAATGCAAGCTCGATCGTCGCTGAATTTGGCCGTTACACATCGAACGACCCACTTTGCTGCCCATCGCAGACGAGTTCGGTCAGCTACACCATCACATCCGGCGGCCGTCCCTCCGTGAGGGCTGAGAATGTTACGACGCAGAAAGCTTGTCAGCAGGACGGTGGCGTTACGACGCAGGACAATGTAATTACGGGTACGGTTACCTATCGCCAGCGGATCGCCCTGCCGACAACCGCGGTGCTGCTTGTAAAGCTGGTCGACGTAACTCGTTCGGAAACGTCCGGGACCGTTATCTCGGAACAGCGGATCGAAACAGGCGTAACTCAGGTGCCTCTAAACTTTGAGATAACCTACGAACGATCCAGGATCCGCGAGCAGAACCGCTACGCGATACAAGCCGAGATCCGTGACGGGAACAGGCTGCTCTTCATCACAAACACGACCTATCCGGTGTTGACACAGGGAAATCCGAGAAACGTCGAGATGGTCCTTGTGCCGGTCGGCGGCGGCGGCGTTGGATTTGGCGATCGGACGATTAGAGGAACGGTCACCTATCGGGAGCGGATCAACATCGGGCGAAACTCCGAGATCACTGTTCGACTGGTTGACGCCGCTGTTCCGAACGGAACGCCTGCGGCAGAAACAACGGTTGTAACGAACGGCCGTCAGGTCCCGATCGATTTCGAGCTTAATTACGACCAGCGAGATCTAAACCGTCAGGCCAGTTATGAACTCTGGGCAGAGATCAGGACAGACGGAGTGGACAGGTTCAAGTCGGCCAGGGGACAGCCGGTAACCGTACGCGGGACGCAGGTCACGGGCACGGTCGAGCTGGTCGTGGTGCCGTCTTCCGGTGAGATCGGCGGCGTGATCACCGGCAGGACTCTTTCATTGTCGAAATTCGGCACCGGCTCGCTCAAGATCGGCGACAGGGAAACAAAATTCCTGATCCGCGGATCGGTAACGGTGAACGCTGATGGAACGGCGACTGTGACGCTCTCGGCTTTTGACGGATCGACGCCGTTTACCGGGAAACTGACATACTACGACGCCTCGACGCTGCGGATCACGGTCGAAAGCTCCGGCGATGCTGATGCGAGCGGCGAGATCGAGATCAAATACAGCGGCACGCGGCTGAGTTCCGTCTCAGCCTCTAACCTGATGCTCGACGGGCAGGTGGTGGCGCTTCGGTTCTAAGGCTACGACGCGAAACCTAAAGGCGGATGTGTGAAAGCGCATCCGCTTTTTTGTGTGCGGAGGCCCTCCGCCGGAAAGGCTTGCTTTATTCCCTACCGTCGAACAAAATAAGCAAAAGGGGTAACTATCAAATGACCGAGGCCGAAACATCAGCCATTTCCCGCACACGCTGTCGCGAATTAATGACGAAAAGCGTCCGCACGGCGACCCGCGATATGAGCATTCGGGACGTCGCGGCCCTTATGCGTGACGGTGATGTCGGAGCAGTTCCGGTCATCGATGCCGGTAGGCTGATCGGCATTGTCACGGATCGCGATATTGTCGTTCGAGCCGTCGCGGAAGGGAAAGGCCCTGATACATCGATCGGCGAAGTTATGACGGCAGATCTATTTACCGTCGGGCCCGAGGATTTTGTTTTCGAAGCGATACGTCTGATGGGTGACAAACAGGTGCGGCGAATTCCGGTAGTTTCGGGGGATGGCTCGCTTGCCGGCATCATTGCCATCGCCGATGTTGCTCTCGAAATGGAAGACGAACAAGAGATCGCCGCAACGCTCGAGGAGATCTCGAGCGGAGCAAGCTTTTGGGGAAAGAGATAAGTGGCAAAATCGATCAATCGCCATTTTCAATTCGTCGGGTCGTCGAAGGATGTACGAAGCGGCCAGCTCTGGTATCCTGCAGCCGATGTTTACCAGACGCCGGACGGCTGGGTCGTCAAAGTCGAACTTGCAGGCGTTTCGGCCGAAGACATCGAGATCGATATTCAAGGCAACGTCCTTTATATCGCCGGCTGTCGTAAGGATCGGAGCTGTGCGGCGGGCGTCTCGTATCAGCAGATGGAGATCACATACAGCAATTTCGAAAAGACACTGCGGTTTCCCGCATCGATCGATAACGCAACGGTCTCGCACGAGTTTGAGAATGGGTTGTTGATAATCACATTGAAGAAAGGCAAGTAATATGGCCGACGAACCCACACAGCAACATTTTAAGACGCAGGAGATCAAGCTTAACGAGGAGATGGAGATCGCCGTTTTGCCGCTGCAGAATACGACTCTCTTTCCCGAAACGGTTGTGCCGCTTGCGGTCGGACGAGAGCGCTCGACCCGTGCTGTCGAGTCGTCTTTGGCGACAGAAGAAAAGTTACTTGCCTGCGTAACGACCAAGACCGAAAATGTAACGGGTGATGATGCCAAACCGGACGACCTTTATAAGGTCGGCACCCTCGTTAACATCAAGCGGATGATGCGGACCGAGGACGTGATGCAGCTGATCGTTCAGGGAATGCAGCGGTTCGAGATTGTCGAATGGACAGGTGAACAGCCCTACCTGAAAGCGAAGATCCATCTGCTGCCCGAACTTCGACGCGTAGACGACGAAGAGATCGAGGCCCTGAAACGCAATATTCACGGCATGATCCAGGAAGCTCTCGCCTTGCTCCCGCAGGTCCCGCCGGAGATACGTGTTGCGGTCACTTCACAGGAGAATCCCGTTCAACTGGCATATTTTCTGGCATCGGTTCTCGATCTTGGGACCGAGACAGAGCAGAAAATGCTTGAGTCATCGACGGTCGACGGACTGCTGACTCTAACTCACGCGGCCCTTGCGCGTGAGCTTGAGATCATGCAGATACGATCGAAGATCGCCAACGAGGCTCAGCACGAAATGGACAAATCGCAACGCGATTATGTTCTGCGCCAGCAAATGAAGGCGATCCAAAAGGAACTCGGCGAGGACGATACCGGTGAACAGGCCGAGGCGGGGCAACTTCGCGAGAGGCTTGAGAAAGCAGACCTTCCCGATGATGTCCGTAAGGAGGCGGAACGTGAATTGAAGAGAATGGAGGCATTGCCGCAGGCAGCCCCTGACTACCACGTTATCCGCACCTACCTCGAGTACATTCTCGAGCTGCCGTGGCGTAAATCGAGCGAAGAAAAACTCGATCTTAACGAGGCCCGCAAGGTGCTCGACGAAGATCATTACGGCCTGGAGGACATCAAGGAACGAATATTGGAATCGCTCGCCGTTGTAAAACTGAGGCCTGACAGTAAGAGTCCGATCATACTATTTGTCGGCCCACCGGGAGTAGGCAAGACGTCGCTCGGCCGATCGATCGCTCGTGCTTTGGGCAGGGAGTTCGACCGGTTGAGTCTCGGCGGCATGCGTGACGAGGCTGAGCTTCGCGGCCATCGTCGTACTTATATCGGTGCGATGCCGGGCCGCATCATCCAGTCGCTGCGGCGTGTCGCCGTGAACAACCCGGTAATGATGCTCGACGAGATCGATAAGCTCGGTAATGATTTTCGCGGTGATCCGGCATCGGCTCTCCTCGAGATACTCGATCCTGCACAGAACAACACATTTCGCGACAATTATCTCGATCTGCCGTTCGATCTGTCGAAAGTTTTCTTTATCGCAACGGCTAATCAACTCGCGCCGATACCCATGCCGCTTCGCGACCGTATGGAGATAATCCAACTCGCCGGCTACAGCGACCGCGAGAAACTGAATATCGCCAAGCAATATCTCGTTCCCCGCCAGATCACGGAAAACGGCCTGACAGATGATCAGTTGGTGATCACCGACGATGCGATCAACCTGCTGACCACACGGTATACGCGCGAAGCAGGCGTTCGCCAGCTCGAAAGAACGATCGGCAATCTGGCACGTAAAGTGGCATTGAAAGTCGCTGAAGGCTCAACTGAAAAGGTATCGATCTCCGCCGAGGAAATTCGGGGATATCTCGGTCCCCCGCGCGTTTTTCCGGAAGAAGCGAGAAAGGAACTTCCACCCGGGGTCGCGACCGGTATGGCCTGGACGGAAATGGGCGGCGAGGTTCTCTTTATTGAGGCGACCATGCTTCCCGGCGGCGGCGGCTTGACGCTTACCGGCCAGCTCGGCGAAGTGATGAAGGAATCTGCTCAGGCGGCGCGAAGCTATTTGTGGTCACATGCCGCCGAATTCGGGATCGACCCGGAAATTATCAAGAACAACGGTGTTCACCTGCACGTTCCCGCTGGTGCGATCCCGAAGGACGGGCCATCAGCCGGCGTTACTATGGCGACCGCGATGGCATCGCTTTACACCGGAAGAAAGGTCCGCTCCGACACGGCTATGACGGGCGAGATCACTTTGTCGGGCCTTGTATTCCCGGTCGGAGGGATCAAGGAAAAAGTATTGGCGGCCCATCGCGCAGGCATTAGGCGAATTGTCCTCCCAAATCGCAACGAGGCGGACACTGATGATATTCCCGAAGACGTTCGGAAAGAGCTTGAGATCATCCCGGCGATGTGGATCAGCGATGTGCTGGCGGCAGCTCTCGAAGGATCTCCGACCGGCGAGGGGGCAGAAAAGTCCCCGGACCCTGCGATCATCGAGGGAACGGACACGGTCGGAGGTGACCGGTTGATCGCCCGCGACGGTTAGTTTTATTTTCCGGAACTGAATCGCAACGCGAATGCCGGATTTATCTCGATCGCTCGTTGGAAATGCTTGCCCGCGAGCGCGTTCATCCCCACCTTCTTTAGTCTAAGAGCGAGCATCGAGTGGAAATAGGCATCTCGCGGCGTCGTCCCGTCGGCGCGTTTTTCAAATGTTTCCGCGGTCTGGTTGTCGCCGGCCATGGCGTAGGCTCCGGCAAGCAGATAGTTGGACAAGGGAAGATCAGGATTCAATTTCAAAGTGCTGAGCCATTCCTCGATCGCCTCGTCCTTTCGCCCGAGGCTCCAGAGAGATTCACCTCTTTCTTCGTGAGCGGCGACAAGGTCCGGGCGCTCTGCGATCGCCTGATCGAGGTCGTTAAGCGCCTCCGGATACCGCTCGAGGCGGTTGAGTATCGCACCGCGGTAATAAAGGCTGAGGGCCTTGCCCTGGCCCTGCTGGCGGGCAGCGGCAGCACCGAGCCACTCGACCGAGAGGTCGGCATCGCCTGAAAGGAATTCAAGCCACGCGAGCTTCGGAACGGCCTCTCGATTTACAAAGAGTCCGGCGGCCGCGGCGATCTTAAAGTGCTTTTCTCCTTCCGCGATGCTCGCCCTGTCGGGGCCCGTTAGCCACAGCGTGGGATCTTTCTGAGCTAGTGCAAGTTCGTCAGGGATCTGGATATTCTGAAAGGCGAGAGCTCCGGCTCGTTCATGGTATCGAATGAATCCGCTGTGTACGTTCAATCCTACCCAAAGAATGGCAAAAGCCAGGAAGGCCCAACCTGCGCCCTTTATCTTGCTCGAGGCTTTCAAATGGTACCGATAAAATGAAAGGTCTTTCGTGCTGAATAATCTAATTGTACGCAGCACCAAGAACGTTGTGATGGACGCAATGCCCAGAGCCATGAGCATTGGGACGAGTTGATAAACATCCCAGACCGCCAGCAGGCTGACGAAAAATACGCCGCCTGCGAGGATCTCCTCTGGCCACGTTATCGAATAATTCTTTTTAAGATTGCCGGCCGCCGCGACAGAAGGTTTGCCGAAACCGAAATAAAGAGCGTCGTTCGGGCAGACGCTGACGCAGTCCATACATTTCATACAGCCGGGATCCACAACCATACCGAACTCCTTGACCTCGGCGTGCACGATCACATTGGATGTGCATGTAGCGGTGCAGTGGCCGCACTGGTTGCAGGCGTCAGTGACGCGGATCTTTCCCGGAGCGATCTTGTCGGCCAGCCCGAAAAAGCCGCCGTACGGACATGCGTATGTGCAAAACCCCTTAGATCCAAGAAAATAAACGGTCATAAACCCGCATATAAAGAGGAAAGGGATCGCGACGGCAATGGGTGGAAAAGTGGCCCAGAACTCGGTCGTGACCAAATGGTTTGTGAACTGAGGCACGACCGGCTGACCGGTCGGAGCGGCAAGAATGCGGGCCACCGTCGGCCACACGAACATATAAAGGGCAACGATGAGTGGAACGAACACCAGAAGCCGCGACCGGAATGGCCGGGGCGTAAGGCCAACTTTCCTTAGCAGCCATGCACACAGATCCTGCAGAGCTACAATGTGACAGCCCCATCCGCATACGAATCGCCCGAAGATCAAGGTCGCCAAAATGGCGAGAACGAAGAATATCGCGCCTGCATTTACGGCTCCCGTTTGGAGCGTGCTCATCGCCTCGGAGGGTTCGATCGGCGAAATGGTCCGCCCAACGATCAGCCATTGGACAATGTGCGCGGCCATTACCAAATTGAGGGCGATCAGGACGCCGGCTCGCCACTTCGATGTTCTCGATTCGCTGATCGTGCCCACCTGAGAGGTGGGATTACCCAGAACCGGAAGCTCGATTCTTCTACTGATTTTCGGTCTCTGATTCTCGCAACCACCTTTCATAGCTCAATTTGAATTCAGAGGCCCGAACACTTAGCCGACATTCCTGAATTTTCGACTTGCGCAGTCTACATAAAACAGTGTAAAAGGAAAGATGCTTTTTGCGTAGCCGACACGCCTGAGAGTTAGCCACTTTACAATTACCAAGGGGTCAAAGTTCACAAATTATGTTGAAGTTAATACTCATCTCTATGCTCCCGTTCCTCGTGCTCTTTAGCAACGGTCCGGAAAACACTTTGCCTGAGTTAAATCAGGCAGTTGCTCCGGCCAGCAGCGGGACCATGAAAAAGATGATCGTCGCCAACGGGAATGTTTCGCTGGATCTCGATCTGAACCGGCTAAGCGGAAACGCGGCAGGGGCGAAAGCTTCCAAACCGATACGTTTCGATGCGGAACCGGATTCGTTCTTCACGATCATTGTTTTCAATGATGAACTGCGTGGGCCCCTACCGAGTTCGATGAAGCTCATTCCTAAAGGTAATGCCGTTCTGCCCGCTAGATTGAGCGAGTCGTACCAGGATCTCGTCGTTGAGAGCCTTTCGTGGGGCGGCCACTATGATCTTGTGGTTCGTGACGGGAACACCGGGTTTACTTTTTTCAATATCGAAGGATACTCGCTGGATTTTGACCCGAGCCAGGACATTTTCTCGATCAAGGCCGGCAGAATGCTCATCTCCGACGAGTTTGCCGCAGCCCTTGGGCGGCCCGGCGATTCGAAAACGGTCGTCGGCGAGATCTCCATCTCGGCCAAAATGAAGCCGATCGAGATCACGGAAATACTTGACGGAGAAGTACAATCGGCAGTTCTTCCTGCCGGTGCCGGTATGGGACCCGAAGCAGGGACAGTGCCCGGGCCGGACGTTATTGTCGGTGATGTTAATGGCCTCGCTCAGTTTGGAGCGACCGGTACCGTCGTCGGCCTCGCACTCGGAACCGATTCCTGCAATGCGGGAGTCGTTAACCTTAACTGGCTTGCTTTACCGAACAACGATCACCCGGTTATTCCGCAGAACATGTACCGCATGAGTGGCGGGGCGACAAATGACGAGCGTTTCGAACAGATCGGCCAGTCCAGCGTAAAGCATGGGTTTACCGCTCTGACGCAGAACATTTGCGGATTTGGCTGCAATGGAACAGGTGGATCTCAACTGGGTTCCGGTTGCTCAGATCCCTATAGTGCCAGTTTGAATGCGGGCCCAAGTCTCGGTTCGCGGGCCTGGGTAAATCCCTTTACGGGATTTTTCCCGCGAGGTGATTCGGCGACGCCGCCGAACAGCCATTCAGGCCACGGGGATACGAGCGGAGCGGCCGGTCACAGGGTCCGCGTTGAGCAGGCTGACCTGAATACAACGCTGAATCCCGGGGCCACATACTACGCTGAGGGTCAATATGTAACGCCGCATGAATATGCGTGGTGCCAGGCAAACCCGACCCAATGCAACATGAACAACAACGTCTCGTATCGACGCTATAACGTTACAGGCACGACCAGTTTCACATTTTCACCTGTTGGTTCTACAGTCCGTCAAAAATCCGCCATCGAAGCATGGCCCGGAGCGAACAGGACGACGATCCAGCCTGATGCAGCTAATGACGGCATCGGAGTCGTTGCCTATAAGGTGACCAATCCCTCGGCGGGGGTTTGGCATTACGAGTATGCCATCTACAACCAAAACATGGATCGGGGCATTCAATCGTTTAGCGTACCTGTCGGGGCAGGCGTCACAATATCAAATATTGGCTTTCATGCACCGCCACAGCACCCGGGCACATCGGCGGATGGCACTGTCGGAAACGCTGGTTACAGTAATGCTCCATGGAATGCAACTCAGGCAAATGGAACAATTACGTGGGCGACCGAGACATTTGCTCAGAACCAGAACGCCAACGCGATCCGGTGGGGCACTCTTTACAACTTCCGGTTCGATGCGAATGCTCCGCCGGCTGACGGCACGGGTACGGTCGGTTTCTATAAGACGGGTACATCTATGAATGTCGGCGTTAGCGGCCCCGCGGGAGCTGGCACTCCGACGCCGACCAACACACCGACGGCCACCCCAACGAATACCCCGACCGCGACACCGACCGCGACGCCAACCGCAACGCCGACACCCGGATTTGAGGGAGATGTTGCGCCGAGGCCGAATGGTAATGGTCTCGCAGACTCGACCGACGTCGTGCAGCTTCGCCGATTTGCGACCGGTCTGGACACTCCCGGAGTCGGCACCAATGAGGCACAACGAGCCGATTCGGCGCCGCTTGCGACTAACGGGGACGGGTTCATTAACTCGGGCGATGTTATCCAGGGCAGACGATTCTCAACGGGACTCGATCCGCTGACACCGGCGGGTGGCCCGACGGCGGCTCCGTCACTCGTGCCCGATACAGTTTCGTCGCTCATTGATGACGTGTACGCGTACTTCTTTGGCAGAGAGATCCGTGTCGGCTCCGAGAACGCCGTGGGCGGCGGTCAGGTAACCTTACCGGTCGAAATTGTGCCCTCCGGCGATGAGACTGGAATGGGCTTTACGTTGGAATACGACGCCAGGCTGCTTGCTAATCCGAGGGTAATTCTCGGTGAAGGCGCACCGGCGGGTTCGGTCCTGACGGTCAACGCGCAGGAAGATGGGCGTATTGGCATTCTCATCGATTCGACCGAGGCAATGGTAGCCTCGGCAATGCCGAAGCGTGTCGTCATGGTAACGTTCGACGTTGCGGCAGGTGCCAGCGGCAGGGCGGAGATCTCGCTGACGGGTTCGCTCGCGGCCAAGGGAACAGCGGACACGGCAGGCAATATGCTGTCGGTAAGGTATGTCGACGGCAGCGTAACGATCGCGTCCGAAACTAAAGGCAGATAATTCTGAATTAATTGTCAAACCACGCTGGGCGGCTTAAATGTGCCGCCCTTTTTTGGGCCATATCGTTCTGTGAACGTTACGAAAGAATCCTAAATCGGGACAAATTCGTTGACATTGATGCGGTTTTGGCGGGATAATGCAAGCTAGTCACTGAAACTGAGATATTCGGCTTGATAACCCCGATACTTGGTTAGATAATTCTTGCACAGCAAAGAACTCATCCTTTACGTTCAGCGTAGGCTTGGTTTCTTCAACTACGAACACTATGAGATCAGTAACGAAGATTTTGCCGCTCCGGCCGGTTTTATTTGTGGCGTCTGCCATTTTCGCTTCTATTTGCCTGTATGGCTTGACCGGCACGGCCAGTGCAAGTAAATCTACGGGCTATTTAGCTCCTCATACCGTCAGTGTGGTGAGTACCACGGCGACGGCGGGCACTGTTGCCACTATCGCCGTCGAATTGGAATCGGCGGGCGATGAGGTTGCAGGAAGCTTTACGATCAACTTTGACCCGGCAAAGCTTTCGCCTGCATCACCATTTGTACAGCTCGGCACGGGTGTCCCGGCGGGTACGGCACTTACAGTCAATCCAAATCAGACCGCCAGTGGACGTGTTGGTATGCTGGTCGATTCGACAAATTCGTTTACCGCTTCGCCGCCGAATCGGCAGATCGTAACTATCAGGTTCAATGTAGCGGCGGGAGCTCCGGCTGGCGCTACACCGATAACCTTTGGCAGTACTCCGACTCCGAGAAGTTTCTCCGATGCTTTAGGCAATCCGCTTACGATGACATATGTTGACGGTTCGGTGAATATCCAGGCCGCGGCTCCTCCCGTTACTGTCTCAGGCCGGGTTACAAATCAATCGGGACAAGGCGTCAGGAACGCAGTCGTGTCGATCGTTGACGGAGCAAGCAACCGCCGTGTGGCGTCAACCAGCCAGTTTGGCTATTATACGATCACTGGCGTGCCGTCCGGGCAGAATTATACGATCTCGGTATCGGCGCGTCGCTACACTTTCACCCCTGTAAATATGACTATCTCTACTGACCTGACAAACCTCGATTTTGTCGCTCAGTAGTGCGGGAGATCTTTTGCGCAAGTCACGGGAGCGGTCATAGGGCCGCTCTTTTGTTTTAAATGCGCCCGTCAAATTCATTGACAGATTACCGGTTTGGGAATACAATCGCTAAACTACCTCGACTGATCGCCGCTTTTTGAGAATCCGTGGGATGAGCCCCGATTGTTGTCCCCAGTTCGAGTAATTTTTGTTTCTGTTCACCATAAGAAATGGTGGACAAGACACATTTTTTGAAACATTTGACCTTTAGGAGGAGCGAAGAACCGATGAAAAGATCACTAGGAAATTTACGAAATATTGACCGCAGACCATTATTGCTGCTCGGGGTAATCCTCGGCCTGGTGGTGTTTGGGGCCATTAGCTGGCAGGTTGGCGCTCAAGATGATACCAGAGCCGCTATGAAGGCTCAGCGGATCGCGGCTGATAATGAAGAAGGAGCACGCGCGAAGGCATCAGATCCGGGAGTTTTTGAGAGCCCGACTGCAGTATTCAACGCTAATGCAGGTACATTGGGTAATATTCCTGACTGTAATCCTGCGCCCTGCTCGGGCGGTGGAAATTATGGGACTAA
>CAYSMU010000004.1:22205-23943 GCA_964432145.1 uncultured Chloracidobacterium sp. | reverse complement strand
CGGATCGTCATCGCGTCGAGCAGAGCCTGAGTCGGGTGCTCATTGGCACCGTCGCCGGCATTGACGATCGCTGCCTTGCTTACCTTTGCGTGCTGATGCGGTACGCCTGCCGACGAATGCCGCACGACTATGCAGTCCGGAGCCATGGCGTCGAGATTCATCGCGGTGTCGATCAGGGTCTCGCCTTTCGAAACACTTGACGTCGATACGCTGATATTCACGGCATCGGCGGAAAGGCGTTTTGCCGCAAGTTCAAACGAAGTCCGTGTTCGGGTAGAAGCCTCAAAGAAAAGATTGATGATCGTCTTTCCGCGAAGTGCTGGGACCTTTTTGACCTCGCGAGCTGAGATCTCGCTGAAATTCTCGGCCGTATCAAGAATGCCGACGATCTCCGCGGCGGTAAGGTCGCGAATTCCGAGCAGGTCTCGTCTTCTAAAAGGCTTTTCCATCAACGTTGCGGAAGCCCGCACGAAGTAAGGGCGTTCACTTGTTCAAAAAAAAGCAAGGCGTTAACCTTGCTTTGAAGCCGAAATCAATGTCTGTGCCACAACAGGTGGAACCTGCAAGGGACAGAACATCTCAGAATCGTAAAAATAATCTTCGCCGTCTTCATCAATAACCCGAAGGCCGCCTAGCTTTTCGGCGTCTTTGTCGGGAACGATCTGATAGAGCTTTCCTACCTCAAGCGAAGCTGCGTATCCGTCGTTATTTAAGCAAACAACAAACTGCGGCGTTTTCATAATCTAGTCCAGAAAGGGAAATTTGACCTTTATATCTCGTTTTCCAAATCCGTGAGCTTCATACCAGTGTACTTCAGCTTGCCTGAAGCTTCCATCTCGTAGTCTAACAGTTGCTATACCCTTTTTCTTTCTCCAACGGCCTTTACCGTACTTCTTGTTCAGTTGCGTACGAACCCGAAGTGAATTGCCCTCGGCAATCGTCTCGATATTCTCGATCGGGGAGACGATCTCAAAGATCATGGCCGTTCGAAGATCCCAACGGCCTCAACATCGTCATACTCCTTGAGCATGACCTTTATGATCTCGGTCTGCTTTGTCGGCACGAGCTTACCGATAAAGTCCGCCTGGATCGGCAGTTCCCGGTGCTCGCGGCCGCGATCTACGAGCACGGCGAGCTGCACCCGTTTCGGCCGCCCAAAATCCATTAGCTGATCGAGTGCGGCGCGGATCGTGCGGCCCGTGTAAAGCACATCGTCGATCAGGACGATGTTTTTGCCGTCGATGTCTTCTTCGAGCTCAGTGCGGTTGACGACTGGGTTTGCCCCGACGGTCGAGAGGTCGTCGCGATAAAGCGTAATGTCGAGAATGCCGTATAGCGGCTTAACGCCCTCTATCCTCTCGATCTTGTCACGAATACGTTCGGCAAGCGGAACACCGCGGCGGCGAATGCCGACCAGATAAAGGTCCTCGGCGCCCTGATTCTTTTCGGCTATCTCCATCGCGAGCCGCCGCAAGGCACGATTCATCGCCGTCGAATCCATGATCCGCGACTTTTCTACCAGCTTTATTTCGTCACCCATTCGAAGCAAATCGTAACAAACGCCCGATGAAAGTTCAAAGTTAAAGGTTCAAAGTTCAAAGTACTCGCCACGAGTTTGGATAACCGGTGCATTTATCTAAAATCAAAGCTTCGATGTCGAAACTCTGGGAAAAATTTGCAAGGCCGATTATGTTCGGTCTCGATGCCGAAAAGGCTCACGAGATCGGGATGAAATCAC
>CAYSMU010000004.1:14021-22195 GCA_964432145.1 uncultured Chloracidobacterium sp. | reverse complement strand
CGCGCACGCCAGGCCGCACCTGCCGGCGATGGTCACCTTCGCCAACGATCCGACCCGGCGCAGATGGGTCAGCAATACCAGCGCATCGTTGGGCTGAATCTCTCCGGCCAGCACGCGCCGACGGTATTCGGACTGAAGTTCGCGAATCCACTCGGCATCGCTGCGGGTTTTGATAAGAACGGCCTGGTCGTCGATCAGCTGGCGTCGCTCGGATTCGGTTTCGTCGAGGTCGGCACGGTTACGTATCGCCCGCAGCCGGGAAATCCGAAACCGCGGATGTTCCGCCTTCCCGACGACAAGGCGCTGATCAATCGGCTCGGATTCAATAACGACGGAGCGGAAGCCGTCGCCGCCCGGCTTGCGAAACTCGACCGTAGCTGCGTTGTGGGAGTGAATATCGGTAAGAACAAGGACGTGCCTAACAATGAAGCCGTCAAGAATTATCTTGCGTGCTTCGATCTGGTCCATCCAGTCGCCGATTACATAGCGGTGAATATATCGTCGCCGAACACGCCGAATCTGCGCGAATTACAGAAGGCGGACAATCTCGTTGAACTTCTGGGAGTCCTACAAAAGCGAAACGAAGAGCTTGGCCGAAAACCGCTTCTCGTCAAAATCGCTCCCGATCTGACGGAAGCCGAGATCGAGGCTGCGGTGGATGTTTGCTTGGAGCGTCAAGTTGCAGGCATCATCGCGACGAATACGACGATCTCGCGTGACGGCCTGAGAACCGACGGCGTAGAGAGGTTTGGTTCCGGCGGCATCAGCGGCAAGCCACTTCTCGCCCGATCTAACGAAGTGATTTCGACGATCTACAACTACACAGCCGGTAAGCTGCCGATCATAGGTGTTGGGGGCATATTTTCCGCCGAAGACGCATTTGCCAAGATCGCCGCCGGGGCTTCTCTAGTGCAGGCATATACGGGCTTTGTGTATGGCGGGCCGTCTTTTGCGTCAGATGTTAATCGCGGACTCGCAGTTAGAATTCGCGAGCGAGGCTTTGATACTTTGGATGAAGTGATTGGTTCCGACGGTCGCTAACCACATTCACTTGGTTGACACATCCTGACCACGCGATATAATTACGCTTTTGCCTTTTTCGACAAAAAGATCGGTAAGGCAACTATTGACAATGATCATCGATCTGGCCAGTGTAGGGACATCGCCGAAGCCGCTTGTGGCGAGCTTTTCCCCTGCAGAGATCGATCTTGACAATGAAGCGACGCTAACGAGCGACGTTGTACTGAACGGTGAGATGTTCAGCCGTGACGGCAAAGTCCACATTGACGCCGCGATATTTGCGGACATTTCGCTAATCTGCACAAGATGCCTGGAGCCGGTCGCTCAGCATCTTGGCTTCAGATTTGACGATGTTTTTGTCGATTCCGAGCAGGAAAGCCGGCGTGAAGAAGCCGAGCTTGCGCTCGAAGAACTTGACGAGGCTCTCGTCATTGGCGGTGAGATCGACCTGGCAGAGGTCGTTCGCGAACAGATACTTCTGGCTTTGCCGGAGCAGGTTTTCTGCAAAGACGATTGCAAAGGTTTGTGCCCGAAATGCGGCGGAAACCGTAATTTGATAGATTGTAGTTGTGATAGAGAAGAGATCGACCCAAGGTGGGCTGCTCTCAAGAATATTAATTAGCCGCAACGAAGCGCAAAAGTCACAATTGAATTTTGTGCCCGATCGCGGCGAATTTGTTTAGAGGTTGTTATGCCAAATCCAAAACGAAGACACTCACATGCACGAACGCGAACGCGCCGCGCTCATGACGCTCTGAAAACGCCGCAGTTCTACACGGACAAAGACACCGGTGAAGCAAAGGTGCCGCACCGCATCGACGCTAAGACCGGTATGTACAAAGGCCGTAAGATCATCGACGTCAAAGACGCGGAATAGCGAATTTTCGATCTCGGAAAAGTAATTTGCGATCAAAGCAATTCGATCCGAAGATCTTAGATCCATACTTAAATGACACAAAACGCGGGCATCATCGGGATGGGACACTCTTACCCGGAGGGCATTTTAACAAATGCCGATCTGGAGAAGATGGTTGACACTAACGATGAATGGATAACCACGCGCACGGGCATTAAGCAGCGCCACAAGGCGGCCGAGAACGAATATACTTCGCAATTCGGTTCGCGTGCAGCGTTGCAGGCGCTTGAGCGCTCCGGCTTAAGGCCTGAAGACATCGATATTATTGTCTGTGCGACTACTACGCCTGACCAAATAATGCCATCGACGGGAGCATTAATTCAGGCACAGATCGGAGCGGTTAACGCTGCGGGGATGGACATTTTCGCGGCATGTTCCGGATTTATCTACGGATTGACGATGGTCGAGTCGATGATCAAGACTGGCCAAATCCGTTACGCATTGGTGATCGGTGCGGAGGTTTTGACCAAGTACGTCGATTACACTGATCGCGGGACGTGCGTGATATTTGGCGATGGAGCCGGCGCCGCTGTTGTTGGGCCAGTACCTGAGGGCAAGGGTATTCTCGCCACTAAGATCAAGTCCGATGGCCGGTACGAAGAGCAGCTTTATTGCCCCGGCGGCGGTACGAAGCTTGGCACCACCCACGAGACTATCGAGAATCGGGATCATTTTTTTAAGATGAAGGGCAACGAGCTATTTAAGGTAGCCGTCCGATCGATGGCGGACATTTCAGCCGAAATGCTCGAGAAAGCAGGTTATACAGTGGACGACGTGGATATTGTCATTCCGCATCAGGCAAATCAGAGGATTACGGATGCGGTCGCTTCGAGGCTTGGCGTTCCTGAGGAAAAGGTTTATTCGAATATCGCCGAGATGGGAAACACCTCATCCGCATCGATCCCGATCGCGATCGACGAGTGTATTCAATCGGGTAAGATCAAAGAGGGCAGCCTTGTTCTGCTGACCGCTTTTGGCGGCGGAGTTACTTGGGGCGCCACTGTTATTCGATTTTAGATTTGAGATTTTGGATTTTAGATTGAATGGCTAGGACGGCTTATATTTTTCCCGGACAAGGCTCTCAGGCCGTTGGGATGGGAAAGGACCTGTTTGATAATTTTGCTTCAGCCCGTGAGATCTTTGAGGCGGCGGATGAGGCTTTGGGATTTTCGCTCTCCGGGATGTGTTTTGCGGGTGACGAGGCTGAACTTCAGCTAACGGCGAATACACAGCCTGCAATACTGACTGCCTCGGTAGCGGCGTATCGTGCGGCTCGCGAGGCGGGTATGCCGGCACCTGATGTTGTCGCAGGACACAGTCTCGGCGAGTATTCGGCATTGGTCGCTGCAGGCGTTCTTGAATTTGCCGACGCGGTGCGAACAGTTCGAAAGCGGGGAACCTACATGCAGGAAGCGGTTCCTGTTGGCGTTGGGGCCATGGCCGCGATACTCGGACTCGACGCTGAGGCGATCGAGGCAGGCTGTGCGGAGGCATCTCAGGGAGAGATATGCAGCCCGGCGAATATCAATTCGCCATCGCAGGTGGTGATCGCGGGCAACGTAAACGCGGTTGACAGAGCTTGCGAGATCTTGAAAGAAAAGGGCGCCAAGCGGGCTATCAAGCTCAACGTATCTGCCCCTTTTCATTGTGCTTTGATGATGCCGGCTCAGGAGCGGCTTGCGGCTGATCTCGGCAACCTAGCCTATGGAGATTTCGAGTTTTCGCTAGTGCATAATGTCGATGCGGCGGCAAATAACGATGCGAGCCTTGTCTGCGGTAAATTGACTCAGCAGGTCTCGTCTCCGGTTCTCTGGCTCCAATCGGTGGAGACAATGCGGGCCGCCGGTATTGAAAAAATTATCGAAGTCGGCCCTGGAAAGGTCCTCACCGGTCTAGTCCGGCAGATAGACCGCGAGGCGATTTGTAGTAATATTGAAGATTCAGACTCATTACGCAATACTTTAGAAAACCTATAGAAGAGGAGAAACTATGTCAGAAGTACAAGATAAGATCAAACAGATCATCGTGGATGAATTAGGAGTTGACGAAGCGGAAGTTACTGAAAATGCTCGCTTTATTGAGGATCTCGGTGCCGATTCACTTGATCTCGTTGAGCTCGTTATGCGCTTTGAGGAGGAATTCGATATCGAAATTCCTGACGAAGACGCTGAAAAGATCCAGAGCGTTCGCGATGCGTACGCATACGTTGAGCAGCACAAGGCTGCGTAACAGCCGCGCGCGGCTCGTTGATAATCGTTCGTTGACCGTTTGTCGGGTGAATTAACCCACTGCAGGCGGCAGCGAACGATCAACAGTTTTTATGAAGCGAAGAGTTGTAGTTACAGGACTCGGGTTGGTCACCGCGTGCGGCAATGACGTTGCGACAACGTGGAGCGCCATGATGGACTGCAAGAGCGGCGCAGACTATATCAAAAGGTTTGATGCCGAGAAGTTCTCTACCCGGTTTGCCTGCGAGGTCAAGGATTTTGATCCGCTGAATTTCCTTGACAAAAAAGAGGCCCGACGAATGGGGGCGTTCACGCATTTCGCCTTGGCCGCTTCGGATGAAGCAATCAAACACAGCGGGCTCGTCATTGACGAGTCGAACTCTGAGATGGTCGGGACTTACATAAGCTCGGGCATCGGCGATTTCTGGGCGATCGAGCGCGAGCATGAGAAACTGCTCAACTCGGGCCCGGATCGAGTATCGCCATTCTTTATCGTTTCCGCTATTGTCAATCTTGCGTCAGGCAACGTATCGATCCGTCATGGTGCGAAAGGGCCGAATTCCGCGACGGCGACGGCTTGTTCGGCCGGTGCCCACGCTATTGGCGACAGTTTCAGGATAATTGAACGCGGCGACGCGGACGCAATGATCTGCGGCGGTGCCGAAAGCGCTATTACGCCGATGTCTGTCGCCGGCTTTGCTTCGATGCGGGCGCTATCGACGCGGAACGACGATCCTACACACGCTTCACGCCCATTTGACGCCGAACGGGACGGGTTTGTCATCGGCGAAGGGGCGGGGCTAATGATCCTCGAGGAACTGGAGTTTGCTAAGGCACGTGGGGCTAATATTCTGGCTGAGATCGTCGGGTACGGGATGAGCGGCGACGCATTCCACGTAACAATGCCCGACGAGACAGGCTCGGGAGCCATCCGCGTTATGCAGAGGGCTCTCAAAGACGCGGGTATTCCTCCGGACGCTATAGGCTATATTAACGCTCATGGCACGTCGACGCCTTACAATGACAAGTTTGAGACTCTCGCGATAAAGCGCGTGTTCGAAGACCACGCCTACCGCGTTCCCGTCAGCTCCACGAAATCGATGACCGGTCATGCACTTGGTGCGGCCGGCGGGATCGAGGCCGTTTTCTCAGTGCTTGCCCTAACCGAGAACAGACTGCCGCCGACTATCAATTACGAATTCCCCGATCCGGATTGTGACCTCGATTACATACCGAATGCCCCACGCGATGCTAAGGTCGACTACGTGTTGTCGAACAACTTCGGCTTCGGCGGGACGAATGCGTGCTTGATATTTAAGCGTTACAGTGAATAACCGCAGAAGCGTTTCGCCGGCCTTTGGCTCGAAACGCTTTTCTTATATCCTATGAATGAATAGTCATTCATTTTAACAATATGAAGATCATCGTCTTAATGAAACAGGTCGCCAATAAAGATGCGGTATTGCGCATAGCCGGCGATGAGAAATGGATAAACGAGGCAGACGTCGCTCAGCAGACGAACGAGTCTGACGGCTACGCTCTCGAGGAAGCTCTTCGCACGGTCGAGGCAAAGGGCGAAGGAGAGGTCATCGTCTGCACCCTCGGCCCGCAGGGAGCTAAGACAGTCATCAAAGACGCTCTGGCACGCGGTGCGAATCGAGCGATCCACGTAGTCGTCGAGGACAGCAAGTCGCTCTCGACATACCAGATAGCGAAGGCGATTGCCGATGCGATCCGGGAAGAGAACGCGGACCTTATTTTTACCGGCCTTCAGTCCGATGACGCGAGTTACGGCCAGACCGGCGTTATACTTGCCGAACTGCTCGGCATTCCGCACGCGACCATTGTCATCGAGGTCGACCGCGGCAGCCTTGGCGAGACGCTTCGCGTCAAACGCGAGCTCGAAAGCGGCTGGTATCAATGGTTTACATACCAGTTGCCGGCGTTGCTGACGATCCAGTCGGGTATTTCGCAGATCCGCTACGCTTCATTGAAGGGCATCATGGCGGCGAAGAGCAAAGAAATCCGCGAAGTTACGCCTGCACTCGAGGCGTTCGCTTCGGCGGCGAAGATCGAGAAAGTTTACATGCCTCTGAAGACAAAGCAGACGCAAATGCTCGGTAATGGCGACGCCAAGACCGGTGCGGTCGAGTTGGTTGAAAAGCTCAGAACGGAGGTACGCGTAATATGATACTCGTATTCATTGAACACAAAGATTGCGTACTCAATAAGACCTCACTCGAGGCGATAACTGCCGCTCAGTCTATCGGCAAAGACCTCGGATTGAAGGTTGCGGCTGTTTTGCCGTGCGATAAAGATTGCTCGCTCGCTCTGGAGATCGCAGGTTACAACATCGAAAAGGTCATCGTTGCTAAGAACGAGAAGCTCGGTATTTACACGCCTGACGGTTACTCGGACGCGTGGGAACAGGTCATCAAGGCGACCAATCCGCTGTACGTCGTAATGTCGCATACGTATCAGGTGCGTGATTTCGCTCCGAAAGTTGCGGCTCGTTTGGGCCGCGAGGTCGTCGGCGATTGCATCCGCTATCGTGCCGACGGGGGGAAGCTCGTTCTGACACGCCGCATTTTCCTCGGCAAACTCGACGCTGACGTGACTGTCGGCGGTGATGCACCGTACTTCATAAGTTTCCAGTCGGGTTCGTTCCGAGGTGACGCTGCGGAAAAGGGAGCTGCGGCGGTCGAATCGATGGAAGTTGCAGTCGGCGACATTCGTATGACGCCGGAGGCACCATTTCAGGAAGCAAAAGCGTCGGTCGATCTTACAAAGAGCGAGATAATCGTCGCTATCGGCCGCGGCATCAAGTCACAGGAAAATATCGCGGTCGCACAGCAGCTTGCGGACGTACTTGGGGCCGATCTTGCGGCTTCACGTCCGATCTGCGACAGCGAATGGCTGCCCATTGATCGCCAGATCGGTTCGTCGGGCCAAACAGTCGCTCCGAAACTCTACGTCGCTCTCGGCATCTCCGGTGCGATACAGCATATCGTCGGCATGAAGAACGCCGGAACGATCGTTGCGATCAATAAGGACGCGGAAGCTCCGATATTCGACATTGCGGATTACGGCATTGTTGGTGATCTGTTCGAAGCTGTGCCGGTCCTGGTTGAGGAGATCAAGAAGGCGAAAGCGTAAGAGAATTAGCTGCGAACAACACGAGAGGCACGAAAGTGAGGGATTGCTCCGTTTTCGTGCCTATCGTTCATTTAGCAGGCACTTTTTTGATACCGAGATAATGCTCACGCAGCGGTTTGTCGAGCTTTTCGATCGAGTATCGAAGCAGCACTCGAGGCATAGTGGCGGCGTGATCATCCAAAAACTTGACCAATGCCGCCCGATCGACGTCGCCTGCGGCACGCAGCATCCATCCTGTACCTTTGTTAACGAGGTCTTCCGGATCGTTTACCAGTATCTCAGCGATCTTGAAGGTGTCCTCGGTCTGCTTCAACTTCATTATGAAATGAGCCGTGGCGACGATCGCGGTGCGGCGTTCCCAAAGGTCTCTTGAGCGGGCGAGCTTGTAAAGAATATCGCGCGGTTTGTCAGCGAGATACTTACCGACAACGTAATAAGCGGCAAGATCGACGAGGTCCCAATCGTTAATGCGGTCGTGACGGCGTATGTAGAGTTCGTATAGTTCCTTCAGCCGTGCGTCCTCGCATTTCTTTCCTTTTGCACATTGGCCCATGATGCTCATCGCTCCGGCCCGGATCTCGTGCACCGGACTTTCCATCAGCTTTTCGATCTCGGCAACCGGCATCAGGCTGAATTCCTTGCCAAGCTCAAAAATGCTACCCATTCGGACCCCGATGAAGTAGGTGTCCTTGGGTTGGTTGCCGATCTCGAAGCGGAAATAGCGTTGGTGTTTTTTAAGCTCGTCGTCGGACTGAAGTGCCAACAGACGCCTTTCAAAAGTTGCTGCAGTAAATACTGTGGGCATATCGTTAATGGAGAGGTCGAGTCGGGTATTCAAGCGGCCGCGATCCAGA
>CAYSMU010000004.1:0-14011 GCA_964432145.1 uncultured Chloracidobacterium sp. | reverse complement strand
AGCTTCACCAGTTTCTTAATTTTCGCCTGCTTTTCTTCGAGGTCATTGGCGTCTGTGATCCTAAGGCTCGCTCGATCGTCTGCATGCCATTCTAACAAGCCGGTCGGGTCATCAATCAGCCGTCCCTCGCCTTTGCTGTCCCTTACTTTCGCCCCGCGATGAAAGATGAGCATTATGCTTCCGTCGCGATAGAGATTAAAGGTCACGCGGTCGTCACCATTATGGCAAAAGCTCGGAGCCTTCCATTTGATATGCTCGGTTATCGATCTGTCGCAGCTCAGTATAAGCTCACGGGCCTTTTCCATCACGCTCTTAAGCGGATGGTCGAGATCGGCGAAGAAATCGGCGACTTGTTCGGGGCCTGAGAGCTTGGGCATAGTGGTTTTATCCGGCTGCCGCTGCCTCGATGTCGGCGATGATGATCTTTTTCATCTTGAACATCGCTTGAGCAACGCGTCCCGCTTTTTCTCGATCGGGATCTGAGAGATGCTTGAGCAAAATGGAGGGCAAGATCTGCCATGAGACGCCAAACTTATCGACGACCCAACTGCACGGCTGAGCTTCACCACCGTCGGCGGCGAGCCTGTCATAAAGATGGTCGATCTCTTCCTGGGTTTCGGCCCTGACCATTAGCGAAAAGCCCTGTTCGAACTTGAACTTTGGCCCGCCGTTGTAACACATGTACTGCTGACCGCAGATCTCAAAGCTGCCGCCCATCATACTGCCGTCGGGGCCTGGGATCGTCGATAAGATCCGCGAATCCGGGAAAAGCGACGTATAAAAGTCCATTGCTTCGGCCGCCCGATCATTGAACATCAAGAATGTAGTGATCTTTTGCATTGGTTTCTATCTCTTCTTTTTCTTTGTCAAATTCTGTTCCGAACGAAATCTAACGATCCGCTTGATCAACTCGCCGGGCAGCGGCTCGCTGATAGGGAACTGGACCGAGCCTTTGGCGTATTTGTATTTGGACAATTCGTCCGTGAATGCCGCGATCCCGCCGGCTCCCGGATAGAATCCGATATGGGTTGCCCAGCCGGCAAAGGACACAAGCATGCCGTTTAGTCTATAGCTCGGAATGGCATAGCTGATCGTTTCGTCCGCATCGGGAGCCGCTTTTCTGATCGTCGAACGCATTTTTTCGAGAATCTCACGCACTTCCGGCGGGAATGCGGCAATATACGCATCTACATTTTCGGCTTTTCCGTTCATTTAGTTGGAGTGTGCCTTTGCTTGCATCGTTTCGAGCATTGCGTCTAGCTTCTCATAACCATCGGTTACGCCGCGTTCCATACCCGACTGGACCATGCCGTCACGATCCGCGACAGAAAAGAACACAGACTGGTGAACGACACGCGAGCGGCCGTCAGGGAGTTCCTCGAACGTGGTTTTGCCCATGATAACATGGCCGCGCTCTGGCAGGCCATCGAACTCGAATGTCCCGATAAACCTCTCAGGCGCGTGGACCTCGTGGTTTACGCCAAAGAACGCGTACTTGTGACCGCCGCGCTCATGCGTATATTTGTATGAGCCGCCGTCGCGAAAGTCCCATTTTTCAATGTTCATCGTCATGCCGTGCGGTCCGACCCACTGGGCATAAAGCTCAGGATCGGTATGTGCACGCCATACGAGATCCCGCGGTGCATCGAATTCGCGACTGATAAAAAGTTCCTGCTTGCCGGGTTCGGCCGTCACTACGGTCTTTTTTGTCATTTGATTTTTCCTCCGTAAGGTTTTTTTTGTTATTTTGGCTCGAAGGGAAGCATCGGAGCTTCCGACTCATCCTGTACCATTGTCTTCAACAGGCGATCGAGCCGCTGGTATTCATCTTCTTTACGGGCCGCAAACTGCTGCACCCATTTTGCCAGTTCTTTCATAGGTTCGGGGTTGATGTAATAGATCCGCTGTTGGGCACGTTTTTCAACTCTTACCAGTTTGGCTTCGCGTAGTACTTTAAGGTGCTGCGAGATCGCTGGGGGGCTTGACTTGAAGCCGCGATAGATATCCGTCGCAGACATATTGCCGTTCGCCGCGAGCCGCTCGAGGATTGTGCGTCTGGTCGGTTCCGCGAGTGCCGTGAATGTGTCCATGTTCAATATAATAAAGCAAAGACTTAATTAAGTCAAGACCAAAATAATGAAATATGCATACACAAGCGACCCTTAGAGTCAGGCGCTGTTTAAGGACTTTAGTCTCACGCCTTAACGTCGGGCTTTTGCGTTCGTTATCTTATTGGTTAGTCTTTCTTTACTATCTGGGTCAAGTTTGATTGCCTGCTCGTAATCAGCGATGGCCTCCATAAACCGGTCCTCAAGAAAATATAGATCGCCCCGCTGAACGAAAAGTCGAGAAATGTGTTCACGCGTATTCTTGCGGATCAGAAGCGGCAGCGGTGCCGCAGGCGGAGAATCGGCCTGGGTGAAATCGCCACTCCGGATCTTAATTTCGCGTGTAAGATCTGCAATCGCTTCTGCATACCTTCGAGCCTTGGCATACATTAATGATCGCGCGTGGATAGTGGCGGGATTTTCGATAATATCGACCGCTCTGGACATATCAGCGATCATCTGGGTTTGGTTGCCATTTCTTCCATGGATGTTTGACCGCGATTGATATAGAGCGGCAATACGAATCTTCAGGTCGTCCCGTTCCCAAGGTTCGGTGAGTTTGCCGAGCTTTGCTTCCATATCTCTTATGTATGAGTCGTAGAGATCTAGAGCCTGTTTGGAATCTCCAAGGCGCGAAAGCAAACTCGCGATCGCCAATGAGTAGTCAGAATTTTTCGGATCTAATGCAGAGGCCGTTGACATATCGTTAAATGCTCCCACAACGTCACCCAAACAGGATTTGGACTGGGACCTCATTGCGAAACCTTCCGCACTCTGTGAATTCTGCAGTAAAGATTGAGTAATTATGATTTCTATTCTTTCGCAGTCTGACTTCTTACCTGTTTGAATAAGATATCGAGAAACAGAAAGGACTGTAGTTAATTCACCTCCGGAGAGCTCAATTGCTTTATCTAGATCCTTATAGAAATTAACTTCGTCCTTTGATGCTTTTTGGAAACGTGCACGAATCAAATATGATCTTGGATTCTTTGGTTCTAATGTGACTAGTTTACTAATCTCGATGACGGCATTAGCAAATTTCCCTTCGTAGAAGATCCGATTTGCATTGTCTACTATCTGCTGGACGTCGGCTTGACCGAGAATACTTGATGTCAGTAGGAATAGAACTAGGTGGCAAGCCAGGAATCTCATAGGTGGGAAGATACCCTGAAAGGCCTCCGAAGTAAAGTAATTCGGAGGCCGCAGGAACATGGGAAGTATGCCCAACTACCCTATTGAAGCTGTGATCGCTTCGTCGAATATCTCAAGGGCGACATCTACATTTTCTTTTGCGAGGATCAGCGGCGGCGACCAACGGATCGTGCTTGTCCCGCAGCCGAGGATGATGAGGCCGCGGTTGAAGCAAGCCATTTCAACCCGGTCACGGAGTTCAGGAGCTGGAGTATTGCTTCCCCGGTCAGAAATGAACTCAACGCCGAGCATCAGCCCGAGGCCGCGAACGTCGCCGATACAGTCGTATTTGTCCTTTAGACGGTTTAGGCCGGCCTCAAGGTAAGCACCGACCTCGCGGGCATTATCGACCAGGCCGCCCTGGAGAAGCTCGATGGTCTTCAACGCCGAGGCGATCGCGACCGGATTGCCGCCAAACGTCGAGGCGTGTGCCCCTTTGTGCCAATCCATAATGTCCGCACGAGCGGTGCAGGCACCGATCGGCATTCCGGAGCCAAGCCCTTTCGCCGTGCAGATGATGTCGGCCCTGACGCCGTCGTGGTGGTCGAGAGCGAACATCTTGCCAGTCCGGCCCATGCCCGACTGAACCTCGTCGATGATGAGCATAATGCCGTGCTGGTCACAGATGCGGCGTAGTTCTTTGACGAATGCGGTCGGTGCGGGAACATAGCCGCCTTCGCCCTGAACTGCCTCGAGGACGATGCCGGCAACTTCTTCTGGCGGCGTAGTGGTTTGGAAGAGCTTCTTCTCTATCCAATTAATGCAGTCGCGTGTAACCGTTGCCTCATCGGTCGGCTGGTCTGTAACAAAGTGCCTGAATCTATTCGGATAAGGAATATGAACGACGTCCAGCGGCTGCCTCATAAACCCGAGCCGCTGTGCTTTCTTTGAACTCGTGAGCGAAAGTGCCCCGAGCGTACGGCCATGAAACGAGCCGAAGAATGAAATGAACTTCTGCCGTTTCGTGTGATACATCGCAAGCTTCAGAGCCGTTTCGATCGCTTCGGCACCGCTGTTCGCGAAATGCGTCTTTGTTGGTCCGTCGATGGGTACGATCTCGTCGAGCTTTTTGCCAAGCAATGGCATGTGGCGATAATAAAAGTCCGTCCCGCAAAGGTGGATCAACTCGTTGACCTGCTTCGTAATAGCCGCAACGATCTCGGGATGGCAATGTCCGGTCGAGCACACGGCGACGCCGGCATTGCAGTCAAGAAATGTGTTTCCGTCCGGATCGGTGATCCAAACTCCAGAAGCGTGGTCGGCGACAAGTTTATAATCCGGACGCGGGTAACTCGGCGTGACATATTGAGCATCGGCTTCGATGATCTCGCGAGACTTCGGCCCCGGCAACTCGGTTTTGATAACCGGGCGTTGCAATTCGGTGGTCGGCATCATATTAATCTCCTCCAATTGGTTAAGCTGGCGGTCTTTGGACCGCGGGTTGGTATCCGGTCGACAGCCTCAGGGCCGTCGGCTTAACATGGGAACAGGATCAGTCGCCCGCGAAGAGATTCGCGCGTTGCTTGATGGGACGGCGTTTTGAGATACATCGCGGCGTCATAAGAAAAGATGTTGCTAATATAGCAGATTAATCCCGGCCATCCAAGATGCCGCAGTCTGCAAAGTTGCCTGCGTTTCGTCCCCTCTTGTTCGGATGCGGCCCTATCCGGCAGCCGCGATCGACGAATAAAGAGCTTCTCTAAGTGCAAGGTCCCTCGGGTCGCCAGTCAGATCAACCCCCATTTTGTTTGTCACATACCCATAGCCGATGCCAGAACAAGGGTCCGCGAAACCCATCGCACCTCCGGCGCCGGGGTGGCCAAACGCGTCTTCGTGTTCAAACGGCCACGCCGCACACGGCCTCATGAATCCAAGGGCGAATTTGGCTTCGCCTTTCATGCATTCGTCGTAAAAACCGTTCTCAGCCGGCATCGCCGGAGCGGTCAATTCTGCGAGCGTTTCCGGGCGAAGTCCCAATTCCTCTCCGCCCGCGGCAAAGACCCCGTAGGCCTTTGCTATAGCACGGGCCGTACCGACGCCGCCGCCGGAGGGTACTTCGAGATTACGGGCATAGACGTGCTTCTTATCATGGACGATCGCCGATCCTGGATTCGCGATCAGCGCCCGGTGTATGTTCGAATGCGGATTCAATGTGTCGAGAGCGAGAGCGATCGGGAAGCCCATTAAAAGCTTGAGAATGCCGGGGCTCTCGATCGCCGCGAGCCGCGAGTTCGGGATCGACTCCGGCAGCCTTATGTAGAAATCGAGGCCCAGCGGAATAGCGATCTCGTCCTGAAAAAACTGGCCAAGGCTGCGGTGTTGCGGGTCGATGCGGCGCAGAATTTCGTTTTCATAAAATCCGAGACTGATCGCGTGATATGCCTGCCTTGTCCCCGGTTCCCACTCCGGCGTTTGGCGTGCCATGATCACCGCCAGTTGGTCGAGATCGGCGACCGTGTCCTTGTCGACCGGTTCGTGAAACGCGAACAGGCCGGCTTGGTGGGCAAGCAACTGCCGAACGGTTATCCTTTCCTTGCCATTTTGGGCAAATTCCGGCCAGTAGGTACTTACGAGTTCGTCGTAGTCGAGCCAGCCACGTGAATGGGCGATCGCAAGCGTCATCGCAGCCATCCCCTTGGTTGTCGAATAAACGACGACCATGGTGTCATCTTCCCAGGGTGTTAGATTTGCTTTATCGCGAATGCCGCCCCAGAGGTCGACCACCTTTTCGCCCTTATGATAAACGCAGCAAGCGGCTCCGAGCTCATTTCGCCGCATGAAATTTTCGGCGAACGCCAAGCGCACGGCCTCAAAGCCGTCGTTCACAAATCCATGAATTTCAAAGTGCTTCGACGCCTTATTTGACGTCGCATTTCGACGATACTGACTCCAGGCATACGCCGCTCCCATTGCCGATATACCAATAATTGTTTTTGTTAGTGCTTTCATCTCAACTCCTATTTCAAAACGTCGATCCTGTTTTGAGCCCAATAATGCTCATGGGATCGTCGTTCAAAACCCTGCCTTTTTCTCGAGCAAATATCCCATTGCGATACTTATGACAGGAATGGCGATGTAACTTAGTCCGATCGACATAAAATACTCCGCAAAAGTGGTCTTCGTTATCGGAATGAGAATTAAAGCATCGAGGATAATATTGATCGCGAGCCAAGAGATGCCGACAATGATCCCGTTTCTAATAAAATCGCCAGCCACCAATTTGAAATATTGAAAGAGCAGAAAGCATCCCGAAATTACGCCGACAACCATTATTGTTGACTTAAACGTTGCGTAAGGAACAACGAGTTCACCCCCTGGCTTGAAGAAAAGAAAGGAAGCCGCGAATGGAATCAACCAAGATAGGAAGCCTAATGAGAGAATCCTGAAAACGATTTTCTTTGTCATTGTGATTCCTCCGATATACACAAAGTCTCATTGGTAAGCTGAACCAAAATGAATCGCAAATTTGATGCCAGTTACGCCAACGTTGTGTAGAGCCTACCGGGCTAGGATTGTGCAGATTCGGCTTGATCTGTCGTTCCGAAAATGCGTGAACTAATTCGCGCTGACATCAAAGAATCACATGTTGAGGGAAAATATGTTTTGCGGCATCAAGTTGGGCATGAAACAATTGGCCTATGGGATTGCCAAGAGAGCACACTAACCGCCTAATAAATGAGACCAGTCCGTATCTGCTCCAACATGCCCACAATCCGGTTGATTGGTATCCGTGGGGCGACGAGGCGTTCGAGCGTGCAAGGGCGGAGGATAAGCCGGTACTCGTGAGTATTGGTTACTCTGCGTGCCATTGGTGTCATGTAATGGAGCACGAGTCGTTCGAGGACGAAGCGGTCGCTTCGATCATGAATGAGCACTTCGTTAACATCAAGGTCGACATGGAGGAGCGGCCGGACGTCGATCAGATCTATATGAACTTCGTTCAGCTAACGACCGGACGCGGGGGCTGGCCGATGAACGTATTTCTAACACCCGAGAAGCGTCCCTTCTTTGGCGGAACCTATTTTCCACCTGCACCGCGATACGGCATGCCGAGCTGGACGCAGATCTTGACGAGTATCGCTGAAGCGTTTCGAGAGCGTCGGGACGAACTTGAATTGTCTGCTAACGAAATGGTCGGTGAACTGCGGCGGCTTTCTATCGTTCAGACATCGGGATTGTCGGCGGAGGTGCTCGATTCGGCATTCGCGTCGTATTTGAGGACGTTTGATACGGTCAACGGCGGCTTTGGCGGAGCACCGAAATTCCCGGCGGCGATGTCGCTGGAATTCCTGCTTCGATATCATCATCGAACCGGCGACGACCGTGCACTCGCAATGGTCACTCAGACGCTCGACAAAATGGCTTGCGGCGGCATTTACGACCAAATTGGCGGCGGATTTCACCGTTATGCGGTGGATGCGATCTGGCTCGTGCCGCACTTCGAGAAGATGTTGTATGACAACGCACAGCTTGCTCGCGTCTATTTTCATGCGTTTCAGGTTACCGGAAATGGGTTTTACAAACACATTGCGGTCGAGACATTGGAGTACATTCGGCGGGAGATGCTCGACACGAGCGGCGGCTTTTACTCCACGCAGGACGCCGACAGCGAGGGAGAAGAAGGGAAGTTCTTTGTTTGGTCGCAAGAGGAGATCGTCAAAATACTCGGCAAGGATGAGGCCAAAGAATTTTGCGCATATTACGATGTTACGCCATCTGGAAACTTTGAAGGGCATTGTATCTTGAACGTGAAGAATCCGATCGTTACCGCTTCAGGTACTGACAAATTCGCGGCTGCTCGCCAAATACTTTTCAAAGAGCGTGAGAAGAGGATCAAGCCCGGACGCGACGAAAAAGTCATTACTGCATGGAATGGCTTGATGCTTGCGGCCTTCGCGGATGCCGCAGGCGTTCTGGGAAATGACGAATATTTGGAAATTGCGAAGCGAAACGCTGAATTCATTTTGAACGAAATGCAGTCGGCGGGGCGGCTCCGGCGCACGTGGAAGGAAGGGGTGGCTAAGCTCAACGGCTATCTTGAAGACTACGCAAATGTTGCTGACGCATTAATCGTACTGTACCAAGTCTCTGGTGAAGCGAATTACCTGACTGAGGCTCGGCGGTTAGCGGATCTTATGATCACGGAATTTTGGGATGAGGATCTAGGCGGATTCTTCTTTACATCGTCGGATCATGAGGAACTAATAGTTCGAAATAAAGATTTCTATGACAATGCAACGCCTTCCGGCAATTCCGTTGCCGGTGACGCCTTGCTCCGTCTGGCAAAGCTGAGCGGCGAGGACAAATACGAACGGTTTGCGATCACGACCCTTCGGCTAGCAGCGTCACAGATACGTCGTCACCCGCAAGGTTTTGGACGCGCTCTTTCCACCCTTGAATTCCACCTGTCTGAGTCCCGAGAGATAGCGGTAATCGGAGACAGGCAGAGTAAGATCGCAAGGGCGATATTTGAGCGTTATCTGCCGGAAACGGTTATTGCAGTTACGAACGGTGTTGACGACCTGAACGCCGGCCTACCGTTGCTTCACAGACGGGAAATGATCGAAGGCCTGACGACCGCATATGTGTGCCGCGATCTTGTCTGCGAACGGCCCGTTACTTCCGTTGAGGATTTGCTGGCGACATTGTAGATCATCGCAGCGACTCGCCACTATTACGAAAATGCCCGACCGTCTAGAACGGTCGGGCATTTTCAATTAGCCTAGAATCCTAAACTATTTGTTGGCCGGTTTGTTGGCGTTTGCGTTTGCAGCCGGAGCGGCGGCATTGGTTGCCGGCTTAGCAGCGTTAGCAGCATTTGCCATCGTGTTGGCTGCAGCGTTAGCCGCGTTAGCCATTGTATTAGCAGCTTGCTGCATCGCATTTGCTGCAGCGTTCGCAGCGTTAGCAGCAGCATTGGCAGCGTTAACAGCCTTGTTAGCCGCGGTGTTCGTGTTTGCAGCTTCGCCGCAAGCCATTCCCAGAGCGCCCATCGCGAGAACTGCTGAAAGAGCAATTACTTTTTTCATAACCTAAATGATTCTCCTGTCTTCTTCAAAGATTAGATCTAATTTTAATTTGAAGACCGTGCGGACACAGTCTGGTCCCGTATTCTTTCTTTTTTTCGGAACACTGGACAATATAGTAATCGTTTGCACTTAAGTCAACCCCAAAATGCAAGAAATTGCACATTTTTTAATTGAGCCCAAACCCTTAAATGAAAAAAGTGCCTTGCGATTAGGCAAGGCACTTCAATAAAACCAATAGCTAATATCTATTAACTATTTGTTTGCCGGTTTGTTGGCGTTGGCGCTTGCCGGCGTGGCAGTGTTTGCCGGCTTAGCCGCGTTGGCATTCGATGCCGAATTGGCTGAGGTGTTAGCCGGAGCAGCATTGGTCGCCGGAGCAACGGTGCTGACCGGTGCCGGGGTGGCAGCGTTAGCATTTGCTGCCGGTTTGTTAGCAGTGTTGTTTGCCGGAGCAGCATCGCCGCATGCCATGCCGAGGGCGCTCAAACCAAGAAGTGTTGAAAGTGCAATAACCTTTTTCATTTTATTTAATGACTCCTGTCTTTCTCAAAGAATTAATCCCTGTCACCAGGGCTCGGCTGATCAAACACAGCCGTTTTGCTCCGGACTCTTTCTTTTCCAGAGCAAACGATAAGATAGAAATCTACACAGCGTTTGTCAACCCCAAAATTGATAATAATTCGATTTCTTGACCGTTTCAGACCGTAAGCCGTGGTCAAAGCCTGCATAAGCATTCGGCAACATTCGCTCTCCCGCCTATGCGAAAATATTTGTTGACTCCAGAACGTTAGAGGCGATATCCTTAAATGCGGTGGCCCACCACCTCCACGCTTTCCGTTGTCTCCCTTTCTGCCGAATGATCAAGGACTCTAACGATATCACTGCCTCTAGTGGCGCTTGGAAAGACCGTTACTTTCTTTCGGTAATGGTCGTCGCCTTGTCACTTGTTGCGATCGTTGGGACTTATTTTCTTGCGAATTCCACAGCTGACATTGCTACTAAGACGCGTGGGTTTTCCGGTATCATCGCAGCGTTCCTAATTACTTCTGTTTTGGTACATATTTGGGGGAGCCGGAGAGCACGCAGTAACGAGGTGGCGGATGTTGAACCAGAGCAACAGCAGGACCGTGGGTTGCTCGCGCTTGAAGAAGCTGCACAGTTCTTTGCCGGATCACTCAATTCTTCAGACACTTTTCGTCTTGTGGCGAGTCGGGTCAAGGATCTTGTGCCCTACCGCACTATGTCGCTATTAGTGCTTGACGACGCCCGTGAGAGTTTCCGCATCGCGGATTCTGACGGGGCCGATGCCGAATACCGAAAAGGTCGCCACATGGCCCTGACGGACGGAGTCGTAGGAAGGTCCTACCTAACCCGTATTATTGAGATCGATCACGCAACCTTGTCTGCGAGGCCAGCCATCGCGATCCCGCTACTTAATGGCGGTGAGGTTTACGGAATACTTCATCTGGATTTTGAAATGACAGGTGACGTGGGCAAGTACGACCCTCTCATGCTTGAGGCTATAGGTTCGCGCTCCGCACCGCTAATTCTCAGTTCACTCTCATACGAGCAGAGTCGGTTAAATGCTCTAACAGACGCGACGACAGATTTTCCGAACGAAAGAGCGTTCCGGATAGTTCTCGAAAATCAGGTCGCCGAATCTGCGAGGAGGGGATCCATTCGACCGCTCACTATTCTTGCCCTTGACGTCAGGTCTTTCGATAATATGAACGACCGGTTCGGACATGCGGCTGGTGATCGAGTGCTGAACTTTGTCGGCAATGTCATTAAAGATAATTTAAGACAAATGGACTTTTTTGCCCGTGCCGCAGCCGACGAATTCCTGGTCGTATTGCCAACGGCATCAAAGGAGATCTCGCATGAGGTCATAGCCCGTATCCATACTGGCTTTTTTGGCCGTAAGCTAAAGATCACGGATTCTGAATCTATCGAGATCGAATTGAACGTTGGTTGGGCCGCCTTTGGTTCTGACGGTGATACTCCCGATGCCCTCTTAGCTGCTGCTCGTGAACGAAAGACTCAAGCAAAAGCCTACGCACCGAACAAAGTACTTTGGTTTCCCACCGAAATTGCAGGATAACAACTTGGCGTAATCCCGGATCCGTCCTAAACTCTCTAAAAGGTTGTAAACTCAGCAACACAGAGACTAGGACGGATTCTTGGCTTTATGCAGGTTGGCAGCAAGATCGGTCGATACCAGGTTCGCGGAAAGATAGGCGAGGGAGGCATGGGCGAGGTCTATCTGGCCGACGACATTGGCCTCGGCCGCAAGGTCGCGCTCAAGATTCTCTCAAGCCAGGTCGCGGGTGACAATGACCGATTACGCAGATTTGAGCAGGAGGCAAAGGCCGCATCTGCGTTAAACCATCCAAACATCCTAACTGTCTATGAGTTCTCGGAGGTTGATGGCATCTACTATTTGGCAACGGAGTTTGTGGAAGGCAGGACACTTCGAAGTGTGATCTCGGCTCACGAATTCGACTTTCGTACTACTCTGAAAGTCGCTGAGCAGACTGCATTTGCGCTCGATGCAGCCCATGCTGCTGGAATCGTTCACCGGGACATCAAGCCCGAAAATATTATGCTCCGGGCGGACGGCATCGTGAAGGTTCTCGATTTTGGCCTGGCAAAACTCCTCGATCGTGTAGAGATACATCCGGAAGACGAAACGCGGCAACTACTCACGACAGCGGCGGGCCACATCGTCGGTACGGCGACCTATATGTCGCCGGAACAGGCCCGAGGACGATCAGACCTGGATGCAAGAACCGACATTTGGAGTCTCGGCGTCGTAATTTACGAAATGTGCGCCCGTAAGCCACCGTTTACCGGTGAGACAGTTAGCGATCTGATCGCCTCTGTTCTTAAGTCGGAGGCCGTTCCGCTTCTCGAAGTGACGGACGAATTTCCCGCCGAACTTGACCGAATCGTAACTAAGGCCCTCAAGAAGGACCGCGAGGAGCGATATCAGGTGATCAAGGATCTAGCGTTGGACATTCGCTCCATCAGAAAGCAAATCGAGTATTCTGTTGAGTTCGGACGGCCTGTCAGAACGGCATCTGGCATCGCCGAGACGCAAACAACCGGTGCGGTCGTGAACGAATCCAGACGAGGTGGCCGCTTGTGGACCGGTTTTGCGATCGGGAGTGTTTTGTTGTTGTGCTTAATAGGTATTGTCGCATGGAAATACTTTGACCAGTCTCGCTTGGGCGGAGCAACGCTCGACGTGGCCCTACTTAAGACCACAGAGGTGATCAATTGGGCGAGTCAGCCCGGCGAAGTGTATGCGGCCGGGGCTTTTTCGCCCGACGGCAAAATGGTTGCGTTTTCGTCCACACGGAGCGGTTCGAAGCAGCTATGGATCAAACAGGTCGCGGCGGGTGAGGCCGTTCAGGTAACCCAGGGTGAGTTCATCGGCGATAATCCGATCTGGTCGCCAAATGGTGATGAACTTGCATTCCTTTCGGATAGAGGGGGAAAGGCCGGTTTCTGGAGGACGCCAACGTTGGGTGGCTCACCCAGGCTTATTGCCAATGTCGATGACGGTGCGGCCATCTTATGTCATTGGTCCAAAGACGGGGCAATATATTTCGAGTCAAATTCTGCCTTATTCGCAGTAAATGCCGATGGCGGGGAGATCCGGAAACTCGCCGACCTTGGATCGGCCGAATTTGGAGTTCGGTCGATAGATATCTCAGATGATAATCAGCGAGCTGCCTACGTTACAAATGAAGGCCAAAGATGGAATCTATGGGTCCGAGACATAAACCGCCCTGATGCCCTAAGTATTCTTTCAAGCGAAACCGAGATCAGAAATCTCATATGGCATTCGGACAATCAGAGGATCCTGTTTAGTTCGCCCCTTAATAGTACATTCCAAATTTTCGTCACGGATCTCAGTGGTGCCGAACCGAAACAGATCTCTTTTTCCGAGCGCGATAGTTTTGCGCTTGACGTATCGCCCGACGGGTCGAAAGTATTGTTCGGTTCCGCCAAGGAGGAATCGGATATTTGGGGTGTGGGGATCGACGATGGGAAAGAATTCACAGTAGCTTCAGATATCGACGCTGAGCTTTGGCCAAATGTCTCGCCCGATGGGCAAACTATCATTTTCCAAGCGACTAAAGGGTTGAGCCAGGGCAACAACCTTTTTTCAAGCCGGATCGTGTCGAAATCTCCCAGAGGTACAGAATCTCCTGTGGAGATCGTGAAGGAAGGTTCCATCCCGATCTTCTCCCCGAATGGACAGTGGATCGCATTCGTCAAGCTCTCAGGCAACAAATACACGATCGCAACGACGAGAGTGACGGGCGGCGAGATGGGAAAGGTGTCTGCCTCGGAGATCGTCTCCCCTTCGTACTCGCTGCTGCCATATCTCCGTGTTCAGGTCAGTGACTTTAGCTGGTCACCGGATAGCGATCGGCTCGCATTCGTCTCAAGGCGAAATGGACGACATAACATTTGGATGGCAGCGAGTGATGGTTCTCCCGAGACGCAAGTGACTGAAAACGCGGATGCGAAACTTTATTTTCACTCGCCAATGTGGTCGGCCGATGGGAAGCGGCTGGCGTTTACATCGAGGACAGCAGACGCGGCGGGTAAATCCACGTACTCCGTGTGGATCGCCGATGTGCAAACCCGGGAAATTAAACGAGTAAGCGA
>CAYSMU010000003.1:0-24135 GCA_964432145.1 uncultured Chloracidobacterium sp. | reverse complement strand
CTTAGAACCGGAGAAGCGAATTAATGATGACGAGATCTGTATTGCAGGTATATAGGTTTGTAAGGGCTGCTATCATCCTGGGCCTTGGCGTTGTGGCGATGCTGTCGTCAGGATGCGGGCGGGCCGATGTCGCAGCCAACAATAAGGCGGCAACACCCGCGAACGCCGCGATCGCGGCCAAGCCGACCGAGGCAGAGGTCAAGCCGGTCGAAGCTAAACCCGTCGGCAGGGAAATAAAGGCGGCGGACGGACCTGCCCTGAAGTCGATCACCCCAACTGATGATTTCGTACTCGGGGGTGTGCTTAACGATATAGCCGTCAGCTTGCCTAAACCTGAATATCCGGCGGACGCCAAAGGAGCTAAAGGCACCGTCACGGTCGAAGTATTGGTCAATGAAAAAGGCGTGGTCACCGCGTCAAGTGTGGTCAGCGGGCCTCAGTCGCTCTGGTCCGCTGCCGGAGCTGCGGCACGTCAGGCCAAGTTCGACCCGCCCCTTAAGGACGGTAAACCGGTCAAAGTCGCCGGTGTGCTGACCTATGATTTTGATAAGTAGCCGTATGGGCTACACAGTAAGTCCCGATCTTGATCGTGCTATAAGTTCAAAAAGTATGGGAGCGGACTCGGTAACCATCTTTTACGGGATTCGATTTCAAGTCGAGGACAAGGCAGAGATCGATAAATTGTTGATCGCAAAACATCCTTTGGCCAAAGCCGCAAGAAAAGTCGGCCTAAGACATTTTTGGGGAAACTTCTCTGTCGATGGCGGTGAGTTTTATCTTCTATACATCGGTACCGAGATCGGCACGTTTGGACACGAAGGGCTTTACGATATCGAGATCTCAGACGAGAGATTCGCCAAAATTCAGCGAGATACAAGGAAAAAGCTTGCCGAGGCCGGCTTCTCGCTCGTTCCTTCGCTCTTTGCCCAGTTCGAGCCTGACTATTAGCCCGCGGTACGCCGATGCGTCAATATTCCCCGTGGTCTCGATGATCGCGGTGAAGTAGAAAAAGATCGGCCGACTGCTTGTTATGGCAGCCGGCCGATGGTATTCCCGCGGGAGTGGGAAATTTTAGCGAATGCCTAAATTCGCGGGAGCAGTCGCCGTAATTGTAAACTGCGAACCGGTTGCAAGCTCGAGATTGTCACGGCCCTGCAGGACAACGGTTCCCGCTCCGGCGCCGGCGCCGACTCCGGCACCGATCGCTGCTCCGCTGCCGCCGCCGGCAATAGCCCCGATGATCGCACCGAGTACGGCGCCGATACCCGCACGTGTTGCCGTCGTTGTCGTCTGGCTGCGGTCGCGGATAGTGCCTTCGTTATTGACGTTGATGACGTTGCCATTGGTCTCGCGGACCTGTTCGACGATGCCGGCAAAGGTATAAGTTTTTCCGTCACGCATACGAATGGTCTGAAAGTTCAAAGACATCGTCGCACGTCCCGAAACGACACCCGAACGCTGGCCGTCAACCGTACCCTCGATGATCGCTCCATTGTATTGCGACGGCGAATTAACCGTCATTGAGAAGCGTTCGCCGTCCCGCACCGTCCGGGTCGAGAGCGGCGTATCAAGCGTCGCTGTCATGCCGGTGTTGTTCGGGATGATAAAGCCGCCGGTCGCTCCGCCGGTGTAGACCGGCCCGCCCACAGTGTTCCAATCAGGCGTCTGGCTGGTTTTGTCGTAAACACTTGAAACGGTGATCGTCTCAGCGTTGTTTTCTAGATAGACACGACGCGTCACCCGTAGCTGGCCGTTACTCGCCGGCGTGAACGTAATGTAAAAGTCATTTGTACGGTCGCCGTCGTAAGTGATGGTAAGCTCGCGGTTGTTAGCAACTACGGTCGTCGTTACGCTGCGGCCGTTTGGCGAAGTTTCAGTTCTACTGACTCCGTCTGCCTCAAGCGTTACGGTCTGGCCATTAGCCGATGACATAGTGATCGTCTGGCCGCGTTTCTCGAAAGTAAGCGTCTCAGGTGAACGCAGGCGGCGTTCCAAATTGGTCCGCATACGGTCGCGAGTGTTCGTTTGGTACTGAGCGTTGACGATCGCACGGTCAACCATTGTCGTCACATTGTCGCTCTGGCCGACGTTGAGACGATAGGTTCCAGTAAGACGCGAATCGAAATTGCCGTAACCACCGCCCCACTGGCCGCCACCCGGAGTGATCACAGTGGTGTTCCAATTCGAACTCACACGGTAATATCCCGCAAGCGTGTTCAGATCGGTTCGGATCTGGTTCCACGAGGCCTCAGCTGCGTTTGAAAGCCGATTGTTCGCGACAAAGCTATTGATCGGGACCGCCCGGTTCAGAACGTCCTGAACGTCGTCCGTCGTCGAACGCCTCGACGAGAAATTATTCCTCAAGCGGTTTGTTGCCGACTCAAAGTTCGCAACCATTGTGTTGATCGAATCTTCGCGATACGTTCCATCGATGTTGCTGTTGTTCAAATTTCGGCTGATCTGCTGTTTGAATAGGTTCGTACGGCTCTCGATCGAGGCGAATAGGTTTCGGATCTGCGTATCGCTGCCGATATAAACGTTCTGCTGCGGGAGCACCGGAGCGTTCCAGTTCGTACTGACGCGATAATAGCCGGCGAGCGTGTTCAGATCGGTCGTGATCTGACTCCACGAGTTTTCCGCCGGGTTCGACAGGCGGTTGTTCGAAACAAAAGTATTGATCGCAACCGCACGGTTGAGAACCTCCTGCACGTCGTTAGTTGTCGAACGTCGCGACGAGAAGTTGTTTTTCAGGCGGTTCGTCGCCGATTCAAAATACGAGACCATCGTGTTGATCGAATCTTCACGATTTGTGCCGTCGATATTGCTGTTATCCAGAATACGGCTGATCTGACGTTTGAAATTATTCGTACGGCTCTCGATCCGGGTGATCAGGTTTTTCACCTGCGTATCGCTGCCGATGAATACGTTCTGCTGCGTCAATACCGGTGCGTTCCAGTTTGCACTGACGCGATAGTAACCTGCGAGCGTGTTCAGATCTGTCCGGATGGACGACCAGGTATTTTGGACATTTGACGACAGGCGGTTGCTTCGCATGTAGCTATTTATGAATGCCGCACGCTGAAGTACATCCTGAACGTCATTCGCGGTCGAGCGATTGGATGAGAAGTTGTTTCTCAACCTGTCGGTCGCATTCTCAAAATTCGAGATGATCGTGTTTATCGAATCTTCCTGCCCTGTGCCGTCAATATTGCTATTGTCCAGAGCACGATCCATCTGATCCTTAAACGTATTGGTCCTGTTCTCGATCCGGGTTAAAAGCGTCCGGACCTGTCGATCGGATACGCGGTAAGCCCGGACCTGTGCCTGCGCGGTCGTGACGAACGCGAACGTAGCTATAAGTGCTAAAAACGTAAATTGTCTAATGTATCTATTCATATGAAATCCTCCCGGATATTTTTGGTGAGAGTGTAAATGACCTCCCGGTGAAGCAATGCCTTAGGTTCTCCGGGTCGCTAAACGATCGTGGAGCCTCGGCGGCCGTTAACGGGTTTGCTTTGACGGTGAGTTTCGTTTTCGAGGCGATCAAGGCCATCGGCGACTGTAGCGGAAGCTTGGTTTACCGCTTCCTCTACAGCGTCAACGCCGGTGTTCAGCTTATTCGATGCGAAATCGTACACGGCCGCGGCTTTTTCTTTTGCGACTCCGATCAGTTCCGTTGATCTCTCCTTAAGATCGCTGGCTTTCTCTACCGTCGCGTCGTAGCCCTTTCGGGTCACGTCGGCGATATTAGTACGAAGTTCGCTGCCCGCTTTTGGGGCAAAAAGCAACGCAAGCCCGGCTCCGATGCCGCCGCCGATCAGTAAATATGTAAGGCCGTTTGCAAAGCCGTGTTGGCATTTGGTTGTTTCGTTCATCGTATTGTCCTCGTTGTAATTAGTGCGATTCCGACGCCATTCACGGGGATCTGAGAATGGTAAAAGCCAAACCGGCCAAACGGGAATCTAGGACAAGTATGAGTCCTTATCGAGGGAATGTATGTATGCTAGAGCACACAGCCCGCAGGCCTTGATATCAAAGCCCCGTCCAAAACGCGAGATGCCCCTGGGGATCAGGCCGCAGGATCGCGGCGGCGGTGGTAGGTCAGGTTTCTGGTTATCTCGACGAGCGCGGGCACGATGAAGGTGGCACAAGCGAGGCCGAGGATCAGGCCGGTAATGAAACGGGAGGCGTGATTGTTCTCCCAGATGCCGAAGATGGTGAGGGCCCAATCGACGGTGATCGGGATCAGCGACAGGAACAGCCAAAAGCGTGCTAGCGGTTCGATCTCATCTATATTTCGCCAAATCGGATAGATGGCAAAACCGAAAAACAGACCGAAATATACCCCGAAACAGCGTGAACACACCGCGAATTGCTCTCCAAAGATGTGAAACGAACGATGCGGTATCTGATGACAGGCGTAGCTGAAGAAGCCGTAGAGCGATGACGATAGCGAGATCAGGCCGTTTGCCTTTGCGAGCGGAGCAATGACCGTCGCGAAGACCCAGATAAAGACTATGCCGAGGCCGATCGCCCACACTCTCCATGCCTGTCGTCTGAACCGGACGGCAAGATCGACGGGTGTGTAGTTTGCGGGAACCATTAAATGAAATTATAACGGAAGAGCGAGGACAATCCCCCTTCCTGACTGTAAGTTCGTCAGATTTTCCGTGACTATGCAAAGTTAATTAATGATCGACGATCGGCTTCCTACCGATCCACCAAATAAGGACAGTCGGGAAGGGGGCTTGCCCTTGCTATCGCCGGTTCTAATTGCTATTGGAAGCAGAAAGGCGGTCATAGACCGCCCGCTAAACCAATTTGGAGATTTTATGCTGCTGCAGCCACAGACTCTTCAGTCGGTACATCGCCGCAGTCCTCGCGGAGGAATTTCCACTGGTTGGGTTTGATCGTGCGGAGTAATTCGGCGCGGTTGAGCGTTTTGAGCGGTTTACCGATGTAGATCTTGCCCATTTTTTCGAGGCGTTTCTCCGAGAGAAGTCCCGAGAACATAAAGAGCGGATAGGTGAAATTCGGACCGTTGAGCTTGCGGAGCTTATAGAGCCACATGCCGATCGAGCCGACACGCCACGCGGTCGGTCCCCACCAACTGTATTGGCCCGGCCGAAGGTTCATCTTCCAGCACTTCATCATCAACTGCCACTGCAGCGGTGTGAGGTCGCGGGTTTGCGTAACGCCCTTTTCCATCTCCATTCGCGTATCATGAAGCGGCGTGAAGATCGACGGGATGAGGAAGGCGAAGAGCCCGCGGCGTTCCATCTCGTAAATGAGATCGAGAGTTGCCATGTTGTCTTCGTCGGTCTCATCGGGATTGCCGACGATCAGCGTCATCGCCGGGAACCAGTTGTTCTCGTTCATTACGCGCAGGCCCTCGAGTACGACGCTCGGCCAGTGCTCGATCGGGAAGGGAACACCTTTTGATGCCATCACCTTTTTTGCCATGCGGACCGAGCCCGTTTCGAGGCCGATGAGCGGGGCAAGAGCCTTCTTCTCAGGATGCGAGCTGAGATACGGGAAGTGGATCGGGCTCTTGGGCAGCAGTTTATCGGAAAGCTGCTTGATAAGTACCGGATCGACGACCGCCGGTGCGATCGTTGAGTGGCTGAGCACGTGCTGCTCGACGCCGGGCGTATCCACGATCTCGCTGTACAGGTCGACGAGAGCCTCGCGATTGGGGAAATAGAACGGCGTATCTGTATGCACCTGTCCCCAAATGAACATATCCTCGGTCGCGAGGCTGATCTGCTTGTTGCCCTCGCGGACGTTCGCACGCACCGCGTCCATGATCTTGTCTTTCGGCAGGTCGATCTGCGGATTGAGATCAGGGACGCAGAATTTGCACCGGCGGCCGCAGCCGGTTGTCATCTCAACGACGCCGAATGTCGTCCGCGTGTCGGGGAACATGATCGCGTCACGTTCCTTAGGATGAACTACGGTGACCTCTTTCGGCAGGTCTTCACCGTTTACAGCCTTGGCAAATAGCTCGATAGTATCGTCTGACTCGCTGCGGCCCTCGACCACGCAGTCGATGCCGAGTTCGTCGTAAAGATCGGTCTGTATGATCTGCCAACCGCCGGAGCCGCCGACGATGACTTTGAAATTATCGCGGTACGGGCTCGATTTGATCTGAGCAAAAAGCTGTCGCGAATAGTGTGAGTTGATCGGCATCTTCGACGAGCCGAAGATCGATGTGTAAACCCCTGCCGCGAACGTCACGCCGAGCGGATTGTGGGTCGAAACAGCTACGACACGAGTGTTCGGGCCGATGAATTTGTCCAGGTCCTCAGGATAGCACGAGACAATATCGTTTTTGGTATAAGAGCGCTCAAGCGACTTCTCGACGAGGCGAACGCCCGCGGGCATGTACTTTGCCGAACCGTCGTTATATCGCTCGACTTCTCGCCATTTGGGATATTTGCGATTGATGACCGGCTCCATCCAGATCGGGATCGACGCCATCGCCATCTGGATAAAATATCCGGCGTGGTCGATCGCCTCGGTCAAAGGCGCGGTCAGAACAATGAGTTTACCGCCATCAGCGGGAGCTTGGTTTACGTTTAAGGCCGAATTTCCGTTAGTGCCGTCCATATTTGATCCTCAAGCACGATAAAAATTGGGTAATTTTCCCTAAATCGGTACAAACTGTTGATCAGCTAGAAGCGAATAACCGCGTCCGGCCCACCCTCCACGTGGACCGTATCGACGAACCTGATACTCTTGGAATCGGTCGTCATGACGACCGAATGCGTACGTTTACCGGCGCCGAAGAACCGGACCCCGCGGAGCAGTGCTCCGTCGGTCACGCCCGTCGCCGCGAAGATGATCTTCTTGCCCGGGGCGAGGTCGTTCGTGTCGTACACTTTGTGTGCGTTTGTAATGCCCATTTCCCCAAGCCGCTGCATCACCTCTTCCTCGGCCGGGACTTTCGATTTATCGACTCCCAATCTTTCCGGGTCCCAGACAAGTTTTGCGAGGATCTCGCCGTTAAGGCACTTCATCGCGGCTGCGGTAATTACGCCTTCAGGGGCACCGCCGATACCCATAAGGGCATGAATATTCGTACCCGCAACGGCCGCCGAGATGCCGGCAGAAAGGTCCCCGTCAGAGATCAGGCGAATTCGGGCACCCGTTGCCCGGACGTCGTCGATCAGCTTCTTGTGACGGCCGCGGTCGAGGCAGATGACGGTGAGGTCATCGACATCGCGACCGAGGCGGCGGGCGATATTCTTAAGATTCTCCTCTACCGGAGCGTCGATATCGACCGAACCGCGGCATGACGGCCCGACGACGATCTTGTCCATATAAATGTCCGGTGCGTAGAGCAGTCCGCCGCGTTCGGCTGCGGCGAGCACGGCGATGGCGTTGTTGGCACCGAGGGCGCAAAGGTTTGTGCCCTCAAGCGGATCGACCGCGATATCGACCTCGGGGAATTCGGCTCGAGCTTCGTCGGAGTAGTTACCGCCGCCGACCTCCTCGCCGATATAGAGCATCGGAGCCTCATCCCGTTCCCCCTCACCTATGACAATGCGGCCGCGCATCGGCACCGTGTCCATTACTTCGCGCATTGCCTCGACGGCAACATGGTCGCTGTGCTTGCGGTCGCCCTGGCCCATGGTCTTAGCAGACTCAATGGCGGCGGCCTCGGTAACACGCAAAAAATCGAGTGCCAACTCGCGTTCAGCTTTGATGTTTTTCATCTGTTTCCTTAATGAATGAGTGGAACTTATTCCTTTATTTCACTGCATTTTACCACTTGTCTCGCATCATTTGACAAGTTATGCTCTGAATATTACGGTTTTAACTTGGCTTTTCGATAATCGAAAGGAGAATTTCGAGATAAATGACCTATATCGTTACCACGCCCTGCGTTGATTGTAAGTACACAGACTGTGCGGCGGTCTGTCCTGTCGAAGCGTTTCATGAGACGCCGGACCGCTTGCTGATCAATCCTGATACCTGTATCGATTGCGACGCGTGCCTGCCGGAATGTCCCGTCGAGGCGATCTATTCCGATATGTCGATCCCGTCGGAGTATATGGAATGGCTAGAAAAGAACGCTGAGGCCGAGAATTACCCGATCATAAGCACTAAGATACCGGCTCTTCACGGACCGGGCTGCTCGGGGCCGCCGGAGTAGTTGATATCTCACAACAGAGTCACGGAGGGCACGGAGTTTTGATCTGTGTCCTCTTTTCTTTCTGGACGGCGTCACTTCCACCTGACGCCTATCCGAATATTCGCCGGCGAACTGACGGTACGGATAGGTGTCCTGGCGACAGAATAGCGCGAATTGGAGATATTTTCGACGGCTGCGTAGACGCTGTACCGGTCGGCGATCTGACGCGAAACGAACAGATCGAGCTGACCGTATTGCTCGAGCCGGAACTGGTTCAGGTCATCGTCAAACTGGCTGCTTGAGGCCCTTAACTGGCTTGCGATCACCCATTTGTCCGGCGAATACCGGACCTGGAACGTGAACTGATGGCGAGCGACCTGTGGAATGTTTCGCCCTGCCAGGAGCGGATTTGAGGGGAAACTTGTGACTAACGGCTCGGCGAAAACATAGCCCGCCGTTAGAGCAAACAAATCGAACCGCCGTTCTGCCTCGACCTCAAAGCCCGTGGTACGTGTTGTTCCTGCATTTTGCCGCTGGCGGGTGATCAGAGTCGGTGTCGAGGTGAGCGTGACATTCGCGACCGGCCGGTCGATCTCGGTTCGAAAGACGTTGGCCCGGAAAAAGGTCCGGCCGCGTCCGAACATCATGCCGCCCTCGACGTTGATCGCGGTCTCGGCCCTGAGATCTGCGTTCGAAAGGGTGAGTACGTTACCGACACGGAAACTGCGGTAGAGTTCGTTGAGTGTAGGCGAGCGAAAACTCCTCGATGCCGCGGCGTAGAGCGAGACGCTGTCGGTCTATCGGAATAAAGCGGACCCGCGAGGGCTCAGAGCGGTCTCAGTCCGGTCGGGAAATGTCGTGGCGGTCAATTGGCTCGTCGATAAGGCCCGTGTCAGGCTTTGGCCGCGGAAGTTGCTCCATTTATCGGCCCTGATCGCGCCGACGAAAATTAAACGTTTGCCGACGCTGACGATGTCCTGTAGGAATCCGCCAACGATCGTCTGCCGGCCGCCGGCACCGATCAGCGAGGTTGCCGCGTTGTTCGAATACGCGATCTCGTCGCTCGATCCGCGAACATTCCGAATCTCGCCGCCGCCAACGATCGTGTGGTCGGCGATCACTGTCGAAACCTGGCCCGAAACACCGATGTTCTGTACCGGAACGCGTTGGACACGCGTCAGGCTCTCGGCGGTTCGCGGCGTATTTACAGCCGAGAATATCTGATCGTAAACCTGTGTTCCGCCGAACGAACGCCAATCGGCCCGGGTTTTTGAGGTGGAGGATGCCCTCAACGTGCCGCCGGCGATCAATTGCCGGATGTGCGTGCGGTTTGTCTGCAGGCCCGTTCCGTTTGTGCGGACCTCGCCGAAATACGAGGGGCGCAAAAAGACACTGGAGGTACCGAAGAGCCGTTCGACGCGGCCCGAGTAAAATATGCTTCTGGTACCCGCGTACGAATCGACAGGCCCACGAACCGCCTCTTCAACCGGTATAAAACCGCGAGTGTGCATCTGAGAAGCAAGCACATTTCCTGACCAACGTTTCGATCCAAAACCCAGCCTTCCCGAACCCGAGATCGTCCGCTGACTGCCGGCAAAGAGATCGCCCGAGAACGAGAATCCGTTCCGCTGCCGTCGCGGAATGAGATTGACCGCACCGCTTAGTCCGCTGTCGCCGTAGAGGCTCGAAGCTCCGCCGCGAAGCACCTCGGCCGATTCGAGGTCGATGACCGGAACGCGGCTCCACTGCACCCAGCCGCCGAACGGGTCGTTTAGCGGCACGCCGTCGAAGAGGATAACGGAACGACTCGCCCCGCTAGCCCCAACACCGCGCAACGATACGCCCTGAGTTGTGGGGTTGGCATTGCGGCCCGACGACCGGCGAAAGATCGAGAACCCGACGGTCTGCCGGAGCATGTCGTCGACTGATGGTGCGGCTGTGGCCTCGACCTCGCTTCTCGACAGGGTTATGATGCTCGCAGGAGTATCGCCCAGACGCGTCTCAGACCGGCCGGGCGTGACGACGACCTCTTCCTTTATCGGAGACGGGCTGGGTCCCGGCTCCTGACCGATTAATGGCGTAAGACTAAGCAGAATAAGGAGAAAGCTCAAGGACAGACGCATGGTCATCACAGTAAAAACGGAACGGGACGCTGTTTAGAAATATATTAACACGGGAGAAGTTTTGCCCCTTCGACCAGAATATTTATGTCCGATCAAGTGAGTGCCAACACTTCGACGACCCTTGCGAGTGCCGTCGATCAGCGGATGAAGGTTCTCGTGCTGTTTGGCACGAGGCCCGAAGCGATAAAACTCGCACCGGTGATCCACGAACTCGATCGGCGCAATTTCAGATCCATCGTCGTTTCTTCCAGCCAGCACAAACAAATGCTGACGCCGTTTCTGGCATCGCTCGATATCAAGGTCGATTTCGATCTGGGCGTCATGAAACGCAACCAATCGCCTAACGAAGTTTGCTCTCGCGTGATGGCAAAGCTCGACAAGATACTCGTCGCCGAGCAGCCCGATCTTATTTTGGTCCAGGGAGATACTACGACGACCCTGGCGGGGGCGATGGCGGCGTTTAACCGCAAGGTTCCTGTCGGACACGTCGAGGCAGGGCTGCGGTCGGGCAATATGATGAGCCCGTTTCCAGAGGAGATGAACCGCCGGCTGGTGTCGCAGGTCGCATCGTTTCACTTTGCCGCCACCGAAAAGAACCGCCGCAATCTGCTTGCTGAGGACGTTCCTACGGAAAAGATCTTCGTGACCGGCAACACGGTCGTTGATTCGCTGAAATTGATGCTCAAGAATCTGACCCCGACCGACGAGATCACACAGTTGATCAAGCAGACCGAGGGCAAGAAACGCGTCTTGCTTACGACTCACCGACGCGAGAGTTTTGGCTCAACAATGACCGGCAACCTCAAGGTATTGGCCGATTTTGTCGCAAAACGCGCAGATGTTTGCCTGTTCTTTCCGGTCCACCCAAATCCGAATGTTCGCGAGGTTGCGCAGGATATCCTTGGCGGCTGCGACCGGGTCCATCTTCTGGAGCCGCTCGACTATTCGGACTTTTTAGCAGTAATGAAGGCCGCCTGGCTGATCGTCTCGGATTCAGGCGGTGTTCAGGAGGAGGCGCCGAGCCTTGGCAAGCCGCTGCTCGTCATTCGCGAGAACACCGAAAGGCCTGAAGCGATCCGTTCGGGCGTCGCCAAGCTTGTCGGCAGCAGCCCCGGAGCACTTAAGCAGCTTCTCGAAGAGAATTACTCGGTCGACACCTGGATCAGGTCTGTAAAAGAGGTCGAAAACCCATTTGGCGATGGGCGGGCGGCGATAAAGATAGTAAAGGTAATCGAAGACAAACTCGCCGCGAAGGCGAAAGCAAAAGCAAAACAAGCTTCCCAGGGTACGCTTTTCTAGGTTCCGAACGATGAAAGCAGACAGCAAGAACAATCTCCTGACAGTCCTCGTGGAAGACTATTTCCACGTGGGAGCGTTCGAGAATCTGATCCATCAGCGAAACTGGCAGAATTTCGAGCCGCGCGTCGAGCAAAACACGCTCAAAGCGCTCGATCTGCTCGACCGATACGACGCGACCGCGACATTCTTTGTACTCGGCTGGATAGCCGACCTGAACCCTGATCTGGTACGCGAGATCGTCTCTCGCGGCCACGAGGTGGCAAGCCGTGGTTTCTATCACCGCAGTCCGAGCAATCTGACACCCGACGAATTTCGCGAGGACCTTCGGCGTACAAACGAAGCGATACAAAAGGCTTCAGGGCAGAAGGTGATCGGCTACAGGGCGGCCGAAAAGCTCGACTTCGAAAAGAATGAGTGGATCCTCGAGATCCTCGCTGATGAAGGGTTCACCTACGACGCCTCTTTTTTGCCGACAGCGAGAACCGAAAAGGCAAAACGCGTTGCCCATAAGATCGCCGCCGGAAACGAAATGTGGGAGTTTCCGTACGCGACCATCGATCTCGGTGTAGGACTGCTTCCGATCTCGGGCGGTAATTACTTCCGCCAACTTCCGTACACGCTGATGCGTCACGCGGTAAAGAGCTGGCACCAAAAGCACGACGATCCATTTCTTTTCTATTTTCACGTTTGGGAACTCGATCCCGAGCAGCCGCGGATATCGGCCGCGTCAAAATTCAACCGCATCCGCCATTATCGAAAGCTCGATAAAATGGAATGGATACTGCAGGAAAATCTCGCACTGTACAAGTGCACGGGTATTGCCGACCATCTAGGCCTCAAAGCTGAGCTTGCACCTCAAACCTCACCAGGAACAACGGCGGGGCCCATTGTAGAAATAGCACAAAGGCCAAAGAACCTGACGCCGGTATCCATCGTCGTTCCATGCTATAACGAACAGGAATCGCTGCCTTATCTCGCGAAGACGCTTGCGTCTGTCGAAAACGGCCTGAACGGTATCGGCTACACGTCAAAGATCATCTTTGTTGACGACAAGAGCCAGGACAATACTCTTGGCGTGATCGACGATCTATTCGGCAAACGCAGCAATGTACGTGTCGTCAGGCATGAGGTGAATAAGGGCGTCGCCGGCGGCATCATGACGGGCATCAGGGCGGCGGACACCGAGATCGTTTGTTCTATCGACTGCGACTGCACTTTTGACCCTCACGAGTTGATCAAAATGATCCCGATGCTTACCGACGGTGTCGATATGGTACAGGCGTCGCCGTATCATCGGGATGGAGGAGTGCAGAACGTGCCGGGCTGGCGTTTGCTGCTGTCCAAGGGGGCATCGGTGCTTTACCGCACGGTCCTGCATACCAAGATCGCGTCCTATACGGCATGCTTCCGAGTGCTTCGCCGGAGCGCGATGCTCGATATTGAGCCGCAGGAGACAGGATTCCACGGCGTGCCGGAAATGCTCGGACTTCTCGACCTAAAGGGCGGAAAGATCGTCGAATATCCGACCATTCTCGCTGTTCGCCTCTTCGGCGCGTCCAAGATGAAAACGGCGAAAACAATAGTCGGAACGATCAAGCTGATCTCGCGTCTGGCTAAGGTGAGAGTCTTTGGGAATTCCCCTGCCATTCAACCTTCTTTAACATCGAAGAGGCTCGAAACTGCCTCAAAGAACATACCGAGTTAGGCCCGCAGTCGTGGAAAGTAAATGGACACGTTCGACGAGGCGGCACTCGACGGCAGCAAAGGTTTGTGCCGAAACTCTAGCTGAATATGAAAGAGAATATTGCGATAGTTGGTTCCGGATTTCTGGGTATGACGCTCGCCATGCGGTTTGCCGACGCTGGAGCGAACGTCACGCTGTTTGAATCCGCACCTGAGATCGGCGGCCTTGCTTCCGTTTGGGAGATCGGCGACCTGATCTGGGACAGGCACTATCATGTCGTACTCGCCTCGGACCGCAATACACGCGCCATTATCGAAGAGATCGGCCTCGGAGATGATCTTCGCTGGGTCGAAACCAAGACCGGCTTCTACACCGACGGCGAACTGCTGTCGATGTCGAACACGATGGAGTTTCTAACCTTTAAGCCGCTCGACATTATCAGCAAACTGCGGCTCGGGGCGACAATTTTCTACGCGTCCAAGGTGAAAAACTGGCGGCGTCTCGAAAAGCTGAGTGTCGAGAAATGGCTTACACGATGGTCAGGCAAAAAGACGTTTGAAAAGATCTGGAAACCGCTGCTCAAGGCAAAGCTCGGCGAGGCATACAAGGACACGGCGGCATCGTTCATCTGGGCAACGATCCAGCGAATGTACTCGGCCCGTAATTCTGGGATGAAAAAGGAGATGTTCGGCTATGTTCGCGGCGGCTATGCCCGCGTGCTCGAGCGGTTTGCCGAGGTTCTGGTCGAGAAAGGCGTCGAGATTCGGCTGAATGCCAAGGTCAGGACTATTGAAAAACTCGAAAGCGGAAAACTCCGCGTCGAGATGCGTGATGCCCGTCGTCATAGCGATACCAAGCCAAAGGTCGTCAAACAGAGGACAAAATACGCACAGTTTCAGGCCGCGGCGGCGGTCGCTCCGGGATTCTCGGGAGCGTTCCTCTCCGAACCCGATGTCAAGATCGGCCGCGTCGTGAGTTTTCCGCGAAACGAGGCCCGAGAGATGTTCGACCGCGTCATCGTGACCGCTCCGTCAAACGTCGCGGCGAAAATGCTGCCGCAGCTTACAAAGCAGGAGAAGCAAGATCTCGATGCCATCAGATACCAAGGCATTGTCTGTGCTTCGCTTCTGACAAAGTGTTCACTCTCCGACTATTACGTCACCAACATCACCGACGAGACGCCGTTCACCGGCGTGATCGAAATGTCGGCGATCGTGGACAAGCGCGAGTTCAACGGCAACGCGCTGATCTACTTGCCGCGGTACATTGCTCCGGACGATCCGCTCTTCGACAAGACCGACGAGGAGATCGAGCAGTACTTTCTCGACGAGATAGAGAAGATGTACCCGCATTTCCGCCGCAAAGACGTACAGGCCTTTAAGATCTCGCGGGTCCGACAGGTCTTTCCAGTGCCGGTCCTCAATTATCATGAAGGGCTGTCAGATATGAAGACCTCGATTGACGGCGTCCATGTGGTCAATTCGTCGCATATTGTGAACGGCACGCTCAATATCAACGAGACAGTAGGTCTCGCGGAGAAGTTCTTCGCCAGTGAATTCGGTAACAAGGCATGAAGCGGATCGCGAGCCTTTCGCTCGATCTCGACAATCAATGGTCATACATGAAGACCAACGGCGACGCCGGCTGGGATGAATTCCCAAGCTATCTCGACGTCGCGGTCCCTCGCATCTTGTCATTTCTCAAGGAACGCGATCTGAAGATCACGTTTTTCGTGATCGGCCGTGACGCCGCCCTCGATAAGAACCGCGACGCTATCACCGCGATCGTCGAAGCAGGCCACGAGATCGCAAATCATTCGTTCAACCACGAGCCGTGGCTGCACCTGTATTCAAAGGAAGAGATCGTCGACGAATTTGAAAGGACAGAGGCCGCGCTCGAGAGCATAACCGGAAAGCGGCCCGTAGGTTTTCGCGGGCCCGGCTACAGTCTCAGCCCGGCGGTACTCGAAACGCTCGGCGAACGCGGCTATGAATATGACTGCTCGCTGCTGCCGACATACATCGCTCCGCTTGCGAGGGCATTTTTCTTTCTCAATTCGTCGAAAATGAGCGGCGAAGAAAAAGCCAAGCGTAAGAAGCTTTTCGGCAAATTCTCTGACGGCTTTCAGTCTCTCAAGCCGCACTTTATAGATGCCGCCGGGAAACGGTTGGTCGAGATCCCGGTGACAACATTCCCGGTGGTGAAGACGCCGATACACGCGAGCTATTTGAATTATTTGTCAACATTTTCGCTCACCGCGGCTCGCGTATATTGGCGGGCGGCTGTGGCGGCGTGTTCGATGACCGGCGTAGAGCCATCGTTCCTTCTGCATCCGCTCGACTTTCTCGGAGGCGATGACGTGCCGGCGATGAAGTTCTTTCCCGGAATGTCCATTGGGGCCGAAAGAAAGATCGGCTTCCTCAGCGAAGCGATCGACACTCTCGCCGATAATTTCGAGGTGGTTTCGATGCGACGCCATGCCGACCATTTCCGAGGTACGAGGGCAGTCGATGGAGCGGCACCCGTTGGCTGCGTCGGACTGGACCACAAGGCCAATTGACCTAAGCCGCCGACTGAACAGATAATTCCAAGCAATGTATGACGGAATATCAGAGCGGGCCGACTCGCTGCGAAACATGTCGCCGCCCTGGCTGCTGATGCTGCTCAGCCTGGCGCTCGCCACGCCGCTCGCTTACCTTCTGAACATTCGTTTCGACGAGGCATACACATTAAATACGACGGCTAATGGTGTCGTTGACGCGTTTCACAAGGCGATCGGTTTCGGCCAGCAGGCACCGTTTTACTTTGTTGTCATCTCACTCTGGCGATCGGTCGACGAATCGGTCTTCTTTGCCAGGCTCTTTTCCGTCCTTTGCCTTCCGTTGTTTGTCTGGGTTTCGTTCGCCGTCTCTAAACGTTATCTCAAGAATGTAGATCCGCTCTTTATCGCTGCGATCGCTGCCGTGCATCAGCAGGCAATTTGGAATGCCCTGGATATTAGGCTCTATGCTCTGATGACATTGTTCTCGGGCCTTCTGCTTTTGCTCTTCTATGATGGTTATTTTTCGGAAAGGCCGAGCGGCCGGGCACGCATTCTTTATGTCGTAGTCGCGGTGCTTTCGCTCTATACGCAATATTATCTCGGCTTCCAGCTTGTTGCCGGTGCGGCAGTCCTGCTTGTGCTTGGACGGTGGAAGGCCCTGGGCAGATATGTTCTGGATATGGCGGCCGCAGGAGCGCTGTTCATTCCGATGCTGATCGTAATAAGCGGTCAATTGGTTGATGTATCGGGGCAGATAGAGATCCCGCTAACGCTGCCCGAGATGTTTCGGGAGACATATCAACGTTTGGTCTCGCTGTTGTTTGCCGTCGAATGGGTACCGCTCGAAGTGCTCAGACGCTGGGGCGTGAGGGTAATCATTGCGGGAGTCCTTGGAACATTTGCTTTCAAGATCTATCGAGACCGAAAAGCCGAGGATATAGCACTTGGAGTTTACGTCGCGGTGTTGATCGGATTTTTTCTGATAGCGCTCGACCTCGCCGGTTGGAGCCTTACACAGACACGGCATATGTCGGGATTCATCCTGCCCCTTGCGATGCTGCCGTTTGCCGCTCTTTCCGTATTTAGAAGCAAGTGGATCCCGCTTACTTGGTTTTGCTTCGTCATCGTTTTGAGCGTCGTGTCGCTGGTCGTAACGTACTCTCCGTTAGCAAAGCCGGGAGATTTTGATCGGGTGGCCGAGTATCTGATGAAGAACGAGCGGCCAAATGAGCCTGTCCTCGTTTTCCACGCGGATGCGGTTCTTCCGCTTCGCCAATACTATAAAGGACCGAATCAACTCATTGCTCTTCCGCGTGAGAATGGGCTCGAGAAATGGGACCCTCGCAACAATATTCTAAAGGACGAGGCGCAGATCATCGAGCGGATAAATAGCGTTCAGGGATTCCCTAACCGGCTTTGGTTGGTCCACGACGGCTGGTGTGCGCAAGGTGCGATCTCGTTCAACTGTCAGCTTCTGGAAAACGTGATCGAGAAATATTTTGTGGTCGAACACACCCGGCAATTCTACGGACCGGCCACGGTGAGATTGCTTCGCCGCAAGTGAAGGCAGTTGTCTCTTGGCAAAATAGCTGTAGGCGAACTACACTAAGGTCAATACCGGCGTTTTACGGCGAGCCGCCAGTAACCACAAATGATCGATACAATTGACCCCAAGACGACCGATAAACCGATCGCCCGCTGTGCGGAATGCGATCGCGAGGTCGAGCACTACAACATATTCCTTTCGTCGGTGAACGAGCCGCGAGTAATTTGCTGGAAATGTCTCGCCCGCGAGGAAAAAGGCTTCAACGCGAGCAGTGACTTTCGGCGAATGGGACGCCGCGGTGACATTCCCAGATAGCGATGGCCGTCCGCAAGATCACCGAATATCCCGAGCCGGTCCTTGGCCAGGCCGGCGAGCCAGTTACAAAATTTGACGCGGAACTTGCTGCATTGTGTGCGGACATGTTCGATACCATGTACGCAGCCGAAGGGGTCGGCCTCGCCGCACCGCAGATCGGATTGAATTTGCGTCTTTTTGTCATGGATTGCGAGGGCGTAAAGCTGATCGCCGCAAACCCCGAGATCGTTGCTACCGAGGGTGAACAATCAAGCCAGGAAGGCTGCTTGTCTGTCGGCAAAGTGCCCGCCGTCGTGGTGAGGCCGATGAAAGCCCGCCTAAGAGCTCAGGACGAAAAAGGCGTGTGGTTTGAGCGTGAGGCCGAGGGATACGCCGCTCGTGCATTCATGCATGAGACCGACCATTGCGACGGCAAGCTCTTTATAGACCATCTTCCAAAGCTTCGTCGTGAGATGGTCGTGAAGCGATTCAAGAAAGAAAAGAACTGGAAGTAGCCGCTACTTTTTACTTTTTCTCCATTTTCATTCCCGGACGGTAACGCGTGACAACGCCTGCATTGACGTCCGCCTCGGTAAAAGCGACCTTCTTCATTTCCCCTTTAGCAAACATCTCAGCCTGATCGGCATGCCAGGGCGAAGCCGGCAGTCTGCTTTGCCCGTATGCCAGCACAGAATATGCTCGCGGCGTATCGCCAAATTCCACGGCCAACACCCAGCCATCGCCGCTGTTTGCCGCAAGTTTGCCGTCCGGATCACGGCTGAAACTCAGGATCCTGAAGCATCCGAGATCGTTGCCGCAACCCCCGACAGGCACATCGACCTTGCCGCGGCGGACGCGATGAACCTCGCCCCAGGCCACATCATAGCTGCCGTAGCGCCGCTTGGTCTCGGCGACCGCCCACGTGAAAGACTCGGCGGCGCGTGCCGCGTCAGCAAGGCCCCGCGGGGTGCTTAGCGGCTCGCCCACGCTCCACACCTTGGCAAATCGCCTGTTTTCAGGGAATGGTGTTGTACGTTCGGGCGGCCTAATACCCGAATAATGCTGCCACCAGATCTCAAATAGCGTCGAGCCGCGGCTGCCCGGAGCGGTGGTGTTGTCCCAGCTCTCCAGCAGCCCGATCGCTGTGGCGACATCCCCTGACGGCCCGTTAGCTTTGACGGCGGAGATGAGGTCGCCCTTAACACGGTCGGCAAGCAGCGACCGATAGCTGTGTTTTAGCCGAACAACGTCTTCCAGACTGAATTTCTGATCGCCGCCGATCAATTCGATCGCGAGTTGGCTTCGCAATGAGAGCCGCGGGGCCTCAAAATTCGGATAAGCATTTGTGGTGTCGATCGGCGCACGCACATTTGAGTAATGGGGCGAGCTGTTCTCGTTATGCAGATATCCGCCCGGCGGGTTGAGAAATTGCGGAAGCGATTTGAACGGCACGAACTTCGTCCAAACATCCGACATTTTGCGGGCGGGGATCGCGGAGAGGTCGTCACCCTGAGGATGCGGCAGCAATGGCAATGATGCGTTCCAGATCAGGAAGATATTGCCGTCACGATCGGCATACGTGAAGTTGGACGTCGGCCGGGCGCGCATCTTCATTGCGTCCTTCCACTCACTGAGCGAACGCGAGCGCATCATCCTGAGGAACTGTTCGCCGGCACGCGTCTCACCGTCGCCCGCAAACTTCACGATGTAGATCTTTCCGTTGGCCCGATGGATGACCGGGCCGAGCGGCGTCGACCAGAATTCGCGGGTCTCGCTCGAGAGAGATTCACCGTTTCGAAACCGTACCGAGATCAGACTGCGTGTGAGCGGTACAGATCTTCCGTCAAACAGATAATGGTCAGCGTGACCGGGATCTGCGTCGAGAGCGTAAAACTCCTCGAGGTCCTGCGAATTGTTCGTCGTCGACCATCCGAGATCGCGATTGAATCCGCCTATCACGGCGAAGGGGCCGCCGATGCGAAAATCGCCATAAAAATCGACCACCCCGGGAACCGTCATGTGGGCTTCGTAATAGCCCGCCGTCCACTGCAGATGCGGGTTGCGGAGTAAGATCGCTCGGCCGGAGGTCGTACGGCTCGGGGCAAATGCCCACGCGTTCGAGCCATCTTCGGGGCCTTCTCCTTCCGCGGGGTCGGGTTCGGCCGGCCGTACGGGAGCCGCCGAGGGCTCCATTCGATTTATGAATTCACGGATCTTTCTGGCAGGCGGCGAGATCATTTCGCTCGCGGCCACGTCTGTGCCGTTAAGGTCCGTCGGCATACCGGCAGGGAAATCGGACGGATGGAGCTCAATATAGCGATTTATGCCCGCCGCAAATCCCTCATAAACCTCACGGACATCTTTCGACAGAAGCCTGTAATTCTTTGAGGTTCGCTCGCGTTGACGCAGTACAGCAAAGTCAGATTCGATCTGAGCGTAACCGGCCACCGACGCTAACCGGCCGCTCGCCCTGAGCATTCCCATCGCGGTCTGCGGACCGTAATCCTCCGACTGAAGCCATGCGAGTGCGTAACCGGCGGCGCGAAGGTTTTTGGCTCTAATGTGCGGGACACCGTAGGCGGTACGTATGACCTCGACCTGACGCCATAGGCCATTATCCGCAGGCGCTCGAACGACGGCCGACGACTTTTGAGCAGAGACCGAAGAGACTGCGATACTCAGGACAAAAAACGAGAAAGCGAGCGGCCGAATATAGCGAGATGATATTCTCATTAATTTGACGAATGTGACGCTGACATTGACGACTGATGCGAATCGTAAACTCAAATTGCCGGCCCGTCAACCGTTTCCACCTTCGGAACGCGAATGAAGATACTTCGAAAGACGGGCAATCCCTTGTCTTCGACCGCCCTTTCGCGCTCGGTCTTAACGGGGAACGGATTTTCGTCGATCGGTTCTTCGGCAAAACGCGGCTCACCTCTGAAAAGTGCGAACATCTCCTCGGACAGGAATTCGATATCGGTCTGGACAAAAACACGGCCGCCCGGCGCAAGATGCCTTGCGATCGTCTCGACCATTTCCTCGTTGACCATGCGACGTTTTGCGTGTTTCTTCTTGAACCACGGATCGGGAAACTGGATCGTCACCGCCTGCAGAACCCCCGCGGGAATTCCCTCGAGAAGACGTTCGAGCCAAAGCATCGCGTTGCAAAAAGCATAGTGCAGATTCGCCAAGCCAGCCTCGCCTGCGAGACGATTTGCCTCATCGACAAGCGGTTCACGTATCTCGACGCCGAGGTAATTCCAGTCAGGCATGGCTTCCGCCATTCGGAGCAGGAAACGTCCGCGGGCGCAGCCGATATCGAGCAGCACCGGCCTCGCGGGATCGGAAAAGGCCGTAGAGATATCGACGGGCGTCGGAGCCTGTCGGTAAAACGGTGCAAGCGGATTTACATGCTGATGAACGCGAACGCGGGCCATATGTCGGTCGGATCAGTTCACACGAAGGATCAGGAGGATGCTGTAGCCGCAGCCTGCCACGTAAATGCCGAGGGCCGCCAGGCCCATCAATTCGGTCATCGACCCGGCTTCGCGAGGGTCGGTAAATTCGTCGGACGGGATCTGAAGCAGGCCATAAATAGCACCCGTAATAAGTCCGCCGATATGGCCGAAGTTGTCGATCACCCGGTAAAGTACGAGTCCGAACACAAGGATAAAACCGATATTGATCAGCAGGCTTTTTCTGAACTCTTTCGAGATGAAGTGACGTCGCCGAAAAGCATAGACCAGCAGGTAGGTGATCAATCCGACGACACCGCCCGAGGCACCGACAGACAATCCATCAGGGACGAAGATCAGGCTCAGCACGCCGCCGCCAAGAGCAGAAAGCAGGAAGACTATCGCGAGATGTGCACGATTCGACAGCAGCTCGACGATCTTGCCAAAACTATAAAACGCATAGCAGTTCACCAATACATGCATCAAACTGCCGTGCACGGTTGCACCGGTCAAGATGCGCCAATATTCGTGGCCAACGAGAAATGCGGGTTTGTCGAATCCGGCGGCCATGATCGAAAGTTCGAGTCCGGACGCAAACTGGACGAGAGCAACAACCCCGATCGCCGTGATCAGGATGATCGTGTAGTAAGGCGGCGGAATCGGAACCGAATCCTGCACCTGCTCGTTCTGATCGTCATCCCACGATTCGCTCTCGTCGGCCTGGTATTTTAGAGACATTTTGATAAACCGATGCTACATCGCGAGTCCGCCGTCGGGCTGGATCACTTGCCCGGTGATATAGGCCGCAGACGGCGACAACAGGAAGCATGCGATCTCAGCGACCTCCTGAACGTTACCGAGCCGGCCGAGCGGTATCTGAGCGAGGATCTTCTCGCGGTACTCGGCGTTCATCTCCGCGGCCATTTCGGTCTCGATCAGGCCGAGAGCGAGTGCGTTTACGGTGATCCTGCGGCTGGCGATCTCCTTGGCGAGAGATTTCGTAAGGCCGATCATACCTGCTTTCGACGCCGAGTAGTTCGACTGGCCTAGCATGCCGACCACGCCTGAGATCGACGAGATGTTAAGTATCGAGCCACCGTTCTCGTTTCGCATCATCGGGCGAAGAACGGCCTTTGAGAAATTCCAAGCACCTTTCAGGTTCGTATCGATGACCGAATCCCAATCTTCCTCTTTCATACGCATGATCAATTGGTCACGCGTGATGCCGGCGTTGTTGATGAGGAAATCGATGGTCCCGAACGCCTCTTTGACCTGGCCCACGAACTCGGCCGCGGCCTCGGTATTAGCGACATCGCACTGTGCCGCGAACGCCTTGACGCCGATGCCCTCGACCTCGGCCTTGAGCCTTTCGGCCTCGTCGGCACTCTTGGAATAATTGAATGCCACGTTAGCTCCTCGGCGGGCCAATTCAAGCACGATCGCCATGCCGATACCGCGGGTTCCGCCTGTTACAATCGCCGATCTTCCGTCAAACAGCTTGTTTTCCAAAGTTAGTTCTCTCCTCATAGTGAAATTCTTACCAAATCCGTTCGATCTCATAAAGCTCAAAAGCTATGTCGGAAGTTACAACCGGCAGACTCTCGACCAGCGATTGAGCTATTATCAAACGGTCAAACGGGTCTTTATGGTGAAACGGCAACGTTGAAACCTTTTCAAGATATCGCAAGGTCACCGGCAGAATTTCGCTATCGTTTTGCTGTATCTGTGATGGAATGAAATTCGCGAAGGAACTAGGCAATGTAAGCTTTCCGATGCTGAATTTAATTGCAATTTCCCATAGACTCGCCGAACTAATTAGGACTTCAACCTCAGACTCGAGCAGATTTCTGGCGGTTCGGCTTAATGCTAAATCGTTGTTGATGAAATAAAGAAAGGCGTTCGAATCAAGCAAGACGCGAGAGATATTAGACATGTCGGTCACGGCTGATAGTCCTCAAATCCTTCTATCGGGGCGTCAAAATCATCCGACATTTTTATCAATCCCTCAGCGCTTCCAGCCTTTCGTCGGGTTTTTGAACCGCCATTCGGCCCGTTTTCGTCATACAGAACAATTACCCTCACCCGGCTAGGTGCATTGTCAGGTAGATCCTTATCTAAAACGATCTCGTGATTCGCGTTATTTGTTCCGGTTGTCTCGATGGCAGTTAGCATATAGATGCTCTCTCTTTTCATGATTTTACACCAAACCTGCAAATTCGTGAATGTTTCAAGCTAGACTAGTAGAAACAATGGCTTTATCATTCAGCAGAATATGAATCACCGTATATCCATCGCAGTCGCCGTCGTTGCAATCGCGATTTTTGTATTGACGGCCCAGGCACAGACTAAAACCATTCTCTTCAAAAACGCCACGATCATTGACGGCAGCGGCAAACCCGCATTCGTCGGTGATGTCCGCGTCTCAGGCGACAAGATCGTTGCGATCGGTAAAGTGAAGCCTACCAAGGGCGAACAGGTGATCGATGCCACCGGGCTCGTGCTCGCGCCCGGATTTATCGACATCCACAACCACTCGGAATCCGGCTTGCTTCGCGAGGGAACCGCGGCGAATCAGGTCTCGCAGGGAATCACGACGTTGCTCGTCGGGCCTGATGGCGGCGGGCCGTGGCCGATCTCGGATTACTTTAGCAAGTTGAACGGAAAGATCGCGGTCAACGTCGGCGTGTTCGTCGGGCATGCGACGGTTCGCGAAGAGGTGCTAAAGAACGATTACAAACGCGTCGCGACACCTGACGAGATAGCCGCGATGGCAAATCTCGTCGAGCAGGCGATGCGGGAAGGAGCTTTCGGACTTTCGTCGGGTCTCGAGTATGACGTCGGCTTTATGGCTACGATCGAAGAGCTGATCGAACTCGCAAAGGTCGCCGCGAAATACGACGGCATCTACATGAGCCATATACGCGACGAAGAAGAGGGTTTTCGATCCGCGATGGAAGAGGCGATCCGTATCGGCCGCGAGGCGAAGCTGCCTGTTCAGATCTCGCACATCAAGATGGGAAATCGTAATGTCTGGGGCAAGTCGGCGGAGGCG
>CAYSMU010000002.1:0-29761 GCA_964432145.1 uncultured Chloracidobacterium sp. | reverse complement strand
AACATCCTCGGCCTGGTCCGCGAGATCGGCGCCGGCGGCGAGCCCGAGCCAAACTACAAACTTGATCGCAACAAGATGCCTTACACGACCTTGGGCTACGCAAACGGTCCCGGCGCACGGGGAGTGGAAAGGCCAAAGCTTACTGAAGAGAAAGTGCTGGACCCGAATTACCTTCAGGAATCGAATATTCCGTTTACATCCGAGACGCATGCGGGTGAGGACGTCGCGATATTTGCGACCGGCGTGAACGCACACCTATTTAGAGGCTCGATGGAGCAGAACTGGATATTTTACGTTATGGCGGACGCCTTGAGGCTGGGCCGAAAATGAGAATAGTCTTTATGGGCACACCGCTCGCGGCGGTGCCGTCGCTTGAGCGTCTGATCGCTGACGGCCATCAGGTAGTGGCCGTTTACACACAACCCGACCGCCCGTCGGGCCGTGGGAACAAGATCACGTTCTCGCCCGTAAAGGAATGCGCCCTTCGAAACTCGATACCGGTGATGCAGCCTCTGAAGGTCCGTACAGCGGAGGCACTCGATGAATTCAGGGCGTTTTCAGCTGACGCCGCCGTCGTAGTTGCCTACGGCCGAATATTGCCGGAGGGCTTTCTCACGGCGTTTCCGCACGGTGCGATCAATGTCCATTTTTCGCTGCTTCCGAAATATCGCGGTGCGGCCCCCGTCAATTGGGCGATCGCAAATGGCGAAGTTGAGACCGGGGTCACAACGATGCAGATGGACGCCGGGCTCGACACTGGGCCGATCTTGATGCAGGAAAAGACGGCGATCGGGGATGACGAAACGTCGATCGGATTGATGGAGCGGCTTGCGGAACTGGGGGCTGAGCTTATCTCACGTACGCTGCGAGATCTGCCCGGCATCGTACCCGCGGCACAGAACGAAGCTGAGGCGACGCTCGCGCCGATAATGAAGCGTGAAGATGGCCTCATAGATTGGTCGATGAACGGGAAACAGATCGCCGATCGCGTGAGGGCCTTCCAGCCATTTCCATCGTCGTTCACTAATTTTGGCGGCGGAAGGCTGACTATCTGGAAAACACATCCGACGGAAGGCACGGGCAGCCCGGGCGAGGTACTCGAAGCTGCCGGAGACTGCCTCATCGTCGCGTGCGGCGGTGAGACCGCAGTGAGGATCGAGGAAATACAGGCTGAAGGGAAGCGCCGCATGGCCGTTCGTGACCTTCTGAATGGCACAAAACTGCCAGTTGGTGAGATACTTGGCTAGTGAGGGAATCGATTCAGATCATTGCGTTTTATGAGTTCAAGGACATAGCTGAGCTGGGGCCCTTGGCCGAGGTCCGTGCCGCGTTGAAACAGGCGGTGATAGACACGGACGTTCGGGGAACGATAATTATTGCGTACGAGGGTTACAACGGCATGATCTGCGGCCGGCCTGCGGACGTGACCAGATTTATTGCCCGGATAGAAGAGATCCTTGAGATTACACTGGTATACAAATCTTCATTTCATGAGAAGGCACCGTTCCGCAAAGTGGACGTCAAGATCAAACCCGAGATCGTGACTCTAAAGCGGCCGGTCGACATTTCGCTCGGTCAGGGAACCCACGTCAAGGCGGCAGAGTGGAACGCGTTGATCTCTGATCCTGAGACCGTCGTTCTGGACACGCGGAACGATTATGAATTCAAGACCGGTACGTTCCATGGTGCCGTAAACCCCGATGTTACAAGGTTTAGCGACCTGCCCGCATTCGTCGAGAAAAACCTCGACCCCAAACGGCACAAGCGAATCGCCATGTTCTGCACGGGCGGTATTCGCTGTGAAAAGTTCGCTCCGTATATGAAGCAGTTAGGATTCGCAGAGGTATATCAGCTCGAAGGCGGAATACTCAAATACCTCGAAGATACGCCGGCGGAGGAAACCTTTTGGGAAGGCGAATGTTTTGTCTTCGACGAACGCGTCACGGTCGACGCCAACCTGAAAAAAGGAAGCGGCCCGGACCTGTCCCAGCGAACCGCTAACCGAAAGAATCCCGCCTATAAGATCACCGAATGAAGATATCGCCGGCAAGATCCGCAGCGTTCGGCGTACTTTTACGCGTCGAGGCAGAGAAAGCATTTACGTCGGTGCTGCTGCCGCAACGCGAAGAAGCTCTGTCCGACATCGATCGCGGCCTGTGCCACGAGTTGGTGCTCGGCACCCTAAGGCGCCAGATCTATCTCGATCGGATAATAGATCACTTTTCGCGTGGGAAGAAACTCGACATAGAGGTTCGCGTCGCGCTTCGGCTGGGTTTATATCAGCTCTATTTTCTCGACAAGATCCCGGCGTACTCTGCGATCAACGAGAGCGTCGATCTGGTTCAGGCAGCGAGAAAGTCTTCGGCTAAAGGCTTTGTCAATGCCATACTGCGACGCGCAAGCGAGAAGCGGCCAAATTTAAGCTTTGTCGATGAGACCGAAAGGGTCTCGGTCGAGACATCGCATCCAAGGTGGCTGATCGAGCGTTGGACGCAGCAGTTTGGCGCGGGAGAGGCGTCTGCGATCGCCGTTGCGAACAACGAAAATCCGGCGACGTGGTTCAGATTGTTGAAAGATCCAACTGCCGAACTGAGAACAACGCTCGAGATCGCCCGCGAGTCGCCGAATGTTCCGGGTTGTTACTCGATCGCGGGGCACGGTGCGATGCTCAACCGCCACGCCGAACAGGGCGAGATCTATTTACAGGACGAAGGCTCGCAAATGATCGCCTACCTGTTCAGAGATACGGCTGGGCCGATACTCGATGTTTGTGCGGCTCCCGGGGGCAAGGCCGGCCTGATCGCGTCGCTTCAGCCGAACTCGCAGGTCGTCGCGGGCGACCTTCACGGGTCGCGGGTCCGGCATCTGGCCGAGAACTGCCGGCGGCAGGGTGCGGCGGTCGATGTCGTTCAGCACGACGCCGTCGGCGGACTTCCGTTCGGAGAGGGCCGGTTTGGGGCGGTTTTGGTGGATGCCCCGTGTTCCGGGACCGGAACGATCAGAAGAAATCCGGAGATCCGGTATCATCTTGAACCGAATGATCTTATCGAACTTCAAACCAAACAACTGGCGATCTTGATAAATGCATCAAAAGTCGTACGGCCCGGTGGTGTGCTTGTCTATTCGACGTGCTCGCTGGAGATGGATGAGAACGAGGGGGTGATAGCGCGATTCCTCGAAGTTTCGCGAGAGTTCAGACTGGCCGGACCCGCGGTACCGGACGCGTTCGTCACCCCGGAGGGGTTTGCGAGAACGTGGCCGCAAAGAGACGGTATGGATGGGTTTTTCATCGCCCGCATGACAAGGAATGAGGCATGACCGGTCCGGTGAAATTGAGGCGATCCCGGTTTTTTGTTTTTCGCAAAGGTGTTAAACTTACGGATTAGTTTTGAGGTAGGCAACGGATGAGTATTATTAACTCGGGTTTTTCCGCTTTAGGACGTTTAGCGGCGATCGCTGTTTTAGCCGTGGCTTTTCTTTTTGGAATGGCCGGTGTTGTCTATATGTCGCTGCAGGGCAGAGAAGTACAGGTGCCCGAGATCACCGGCAAAGACCTCGGCACCGGAGAAGCCGAACTCGCCTCGCTCGGGTTGAAGGTCAAAAAGCGGGCAGATCGATTTAGTCAGGAAAGCCCCGGGACAGTGATCGAGCAGCTTCCAAAGGCGGGCGAAACCGTGAAAACAGGGCAGTTGATCCTGGTCGTTACCAGCAAAGGGCCGGGGGACGGAACTCAGCCCGACAGCCTTAAAAACTCCTCCGACGAAGATGACTCGGAAAAGATCGAGGAAATGATCACGGACAAGCCGAAAAAGCCTAAAAGCAATACAAATACCAATAAAAAGAAAGCCGATACGGCGCGAGACGTTAACGGCGAGTCAAACTCGGACGGAGCGTCAAACTCGAACTCGAATTCGTCCGAGTCGAATTCGAATAAGAAAGAGGTCGCTCCGGCAGGCAACACTTCGGATAAACCGAACAAGAACACGCAGGCCGTTCCCGGGCGTGTGCCAAATCCGACGACGAAGCCGGCCGCAAATACGAAGCCGAAACCGGAACGTCGGCCCTAATGCAACGATTACGGCCGTAATTGCAACAAATCAAGAGACGAATTGCCCATGTTTGAAATTGCCCCGTCGATCCTTTCAGCCGATTTTACGAGGCTTGCAGATGAGATCGAAGCCGTTCGAACGGGCGGCGCTTCGATCCTTCACGTTGACGTGATGGACGGACATTTTGTCCCGAATATCACCATCGGACTTCCAGTGGTCAGATCCATCCGAAAGGCCACGGATATGACGATTGATACGCATCTGATGATCTCTGAGCCGGGGCGATACGCAGTGGAATTCGTTAAGGCGGGCGCCGATATGGTCTCGGTCCATGTCGAGGCAGACGCTCACTTACAGCGAACGTTGACCGCGGTACGCGAAGCCGGCGCAAAAGCGGGAGTCGCGATCAACCCTGCGACACCGATCGAAAGTCTCAGCGAAGCGTTGCCTTATACGGACTTCGTTTTGCTGATGTCGGTGAATCCTGGATTTGGCGGGCAGAAATTCATCCCGACGATGGTCGATAAGCTACGCCGCCTTAAGCAAATGATAGATCTGCGCGGCCTGGACGTGCGGATCGAGATCGACGGGGGCATCGATGCTGCGAATATAGCTGAGATAGCGGACGCGGGAGCTGAGATCATTGTGGCGGGCTCGGCGGTATTCGGTACGGATGACGCCGCGGAGGCCGTAAAGGTTTTGTTGGCAAAGGGTACGGTTTGGGTTTAGATCTCTATCGACGTTTTGGATCTGATATGAAGTTTTTTGACGCAAAAAAGATTGTTCTTTTCACCATATTGACGGTACTTGGCCTGGGCGTTGCGGCGTATGGTCAGGTGAAGCCCGGTGACGGCACGGCCCTCCAGCGACTGGATGTGATGCGCGATAAATTAGAGCGCATGCGCCGTTCGCTTAACAGTGCGATCGCCGTTCTCAAAGAGGAGAACAAGGACGATAAGAACAAGAAGGACGACGAAAAGAAGCTGAACACGCCACTTGGCCGTCTAGTCGCTCTCGAAAAGGATACTTCGAGGCTGCAGTCCGATGTCAACAGCCTTCGGGGTAAGGTCGACCGCGGCGAGAAATACGAGCGGGCCGACCTCGATTCGCTGGAACAGATGGTCGCTGAACTCCAGGGCCGCGTGGATACCGCTCAATTGGAGACCGCCTCGGCCAGGGCAAATCCTAACTCGACCATCGGCCAGCCTCGCGAAAAGAAGAAAAAGAAGAAATTCCTCGGTATCTTTGGGGGCGGCGGAAACGATGAATATGAGGAATTGCTGGGGAGCGTCCAGGTTGGGCGCGACAGAGAGCTTTTTGTTGTCGCGACGCGCGAGGTAAGAAAACGTAACTTCGATGTCGGCCGTCTTCTTTTCCAGACGATCATCACTACTTATCCCGATTCGCCGTATCTGCCGATGTCAAAGCTCGCGGTAGGTGATTCATTCTATTTGGAAGGATCGACGAGTTCACTTATCCAGGCGATTGCGGCTTATCAGGACTGGCTGACATTCTTTCCGACGCATCCTCTGGCGGATCGGGTCGTTTTAAAAATAGCGGAGGCGGAAATGCGCCAGATAGGCCTGCCGGACCGCGACGCGACTCGTGCAAAGCGTGCTGAAACACGATTGAAGGCCCTGCTGCAGCAATATCCGAATTCGATCCTTAAGCCCGAGGCCGATAAGCGGTTAAAGGAGGTCCAGGACAATTTGGGCCTGCACAACCTCCTGATCGCCAATTACTACTACACACTTTCGGTCGACCAGAAAAAAGGCGGCCTGAAGGGCTCGCAGTCCCGATATCGCGAGATCATCGATAAATATCCCAATTTCAACTTCATGGACGAGGTCCTCTACAAGCTTGCGGTAACGTATCTTGTGGAAGAAGAGACGGACCAGGCCGCACGCTACTTTCAGCGGATCGTCTCGGACTATCCGAACAGCGAGTATTTGGCGAAATCCAAAGAGCAGTTAGAGCTGATCGGGGCCACGATCCCGGCGGCTAACCCGGAAAGGGCGCACATACTGCCGACCGAAGACGTTTCGTTTTTCCAGAATTTCAAGAATCAGCTATTTGGTATCTATCCGATGACGATCGATAAGAATGGCGTCCTTATGACCAAAGATTTCGACAAGGAAAAGTTTGAGATGATCGACCAGATCATCGAGAACCAGGGCGACATACTCGTAAATCAGATACCGCAGGCGTTAACGACAGTAATTACGCAGCGGCAGGCCGTTGTTCCGCCGAAGCCGAGCCCGCAGCCTGAAGAAAAGAAATAGTCCCGAGACTGAGAGCCAAAGTAAAAACACCGGTCGATTCGTCGGCCGGTGTTTTTTTGAAGATATATAGTGTCGAATTAGGGTTGCGGCGTCGGGGTCGCCTGCGGTTCGGGCTCGCTCTTCTTCTTGAGCTTTGGCGGGCCGTCAGACGATGAGGACGAGCTTGCATCACCATCGGTGGATGCGGGATCGGTACTATCGGGCTGGCGCTTCTTCAATGTCGGCCGGCTATCATCCGCCTGGTCAAAATCGACCATTACGCCTGCCTTAGCATTTGTTTGACGCATCAGATGGCTCTTCACACGCTGAAACTCAGACGTGCTGATCACGTACTCTTCCTTTTCAGGAAATCGTGCAACAAGCTGGAGGCTCTCATCACGCCGGTCAACGGACTGCGGATGCGACGAAAAGAGCTTGGACAAGGTACCCGGCTTTTTCTTGTTTTGAGAAGCAAGCTTCTCGAACATGGTCGACATCGCGGTGGGGTCGTAACCAGATGCGTAAAGGTATTGCACACCGAGCCGATCAGCCTCACCCTCGGAATTGCGGCTGAACTTGAAGAAGGCCATCGCCTGTGTAATGCCGCCTGCGTTTTGCAGAACCGCACTCGCGATACCGCCGCCGAACAGGATACCGGCGAGCATTCCGTACTGTAGGAGCGTGCCCTTGCCCTGATTTTCCATTGCGTGGCGGGCAGCGACGTGAGCTATCTCGTGTGCCATGACGCCGGCAAGTTCTGCTTCGTTGTCGGCTGCCAGGAGCAGGCCCTTATTAACGAAGAAAAATCCGCCCGGAAGTGCGAATGCATTGACCTCGTCGCTATCGATGACCTTGATCGTAAACGGGATCTTCGCGTCGGAGTGGAGCACGACATTCTGGCCGACACGATTAACATACTCGGTAATTACCGGGTCGTCGATCATTTTCGCCTGCTGCTCAACCTCGAGAGCTAGCTGACGGCCGATCTGCATTTCCTTTTCCTGCGAGCCGCCGAGCCAGCCAAACAGCTTATCGGTACCGCTGTTGATATTGCGCTTTCCGATCTGTGCCGGATCTTCCTTCGTGCTCAGCGGGGTCGGGCCGGACGGCGTTGCCGCGGGCTTGGCATCTTTCTTCTTATCACTCTTCTTATCCTGTTTAACAGCCCCGTCCTTTGAAGCAGAACTATCCTGAGCGATTCCAGACATAGGCAGCATCGCGACCGTGGTGAACCATACGCTTAACACGGTTATTACAGCGCCGAACTGCCTGATCAATGAGCGATACATAAACTTTCTCCTGACAAAAGGTCCCTGTTACCAAATTCTATCCCCATTACGGAGTTTTTCACAACGTACTTTTGATGCGAGAGTTGGCTTATAAGTTGTGAAAAGCGGAAAAAATGGAAAAAAATGGCATGGGTGCAGATTAGGTATTCAATATTGTGACCAAACTTGTTAAACTATATACCGCAGGTCGAGATTTCGACCGTTTTATGTGAAGCCGGCAACAGCGAGAAATCGTTCCGGTTAGCACTCTGCCCCTAAGTGTTCTAAATAAGTTTTCAGATGAAGCGAGTCGTCGAAAAGGTCAAGGACATCGTTGAGGTCCGCCCTTTTGTTCACTTACATGACTTTGGTGCCGATCCGTCATTGACGCTCGGGGGATATCATTTTACCGATATTACCGCCGATCTAATGGCCAAATGGATCGACCGTGTCTCTCGGGTCCGGCCCGGACAAGGCGCCGCCCTTGCACTGGCAGGCTTCAGGGGTGTCGGAAAGAGCCATTTTCTCGCGGTGATCGCAAGCATCGTCTCCCGGCCCGAACTGAGGGTGAGAATCTCAGATTCTTACGTCGCAGCGGCGGCGGAACGGCTTTCTCGCAAGCACGGCAGTGTTGCGTTTATCCGGCGCGGATCGGGCACGTCACTGGTTGATGAACTGAAAAGGGCCGTTGCGGAGCTATTAAGTGTAAATCCCGGTACTCTCAGCGACTCCCTGTACGACCTGCTGCTGCGGGCGTCGGAACACGCCGGTGATAGTCCTCTGGTCGTGCTTATCGACACGGCGCCGGGAAGGGAGACGCGAGTCGCACGTGACGATGGGCCGATGATCAGCGAGATCGCCGAGGCGGCCGATACCCTGGGGATCTTTGTCGGGGTCGCCCTCGACGACGATATTTCAGGCGCGGACGGGCCAAATTCTTCGATCTCCGCGAATTTCTCGATCAATTATCTTGACCAGGAACACTTGTACAAGATCGTCGATTCGCACATATTTACCAAAAATAGTACAAAGCTACCGCTGCTTCGCGAGATATACGAAGATTACCGGCGGCTGATGCCGGGATTCAGGTGGAGCGAACAGCGGTTTACGTCGCTCTATCCGCTGCACCCAGCTACGGTGGAGATCGCTCCGCTGATCCGGCTCTATATTCAGGAGTTTGCACTACTTGGCTTTGCCTCTGAGGCAGGCGTCAAAATACTTGGGCGACCGGCTAATTCCCTTATCGGTCTCGATGAGGTCTTTGACAGCGTGGAAAAACGCCTTAGGGCGACCGTTGAGCTGAAAGAGTCATTTGAAGCATATGACCGCCTCGAGCTGCAGGTTGTCGCCAAGATGCCGGTCCAGCAGCGTTTGCAGGCAAAACTGGCCCTTAAAGGGCTGTTTATGCTTTCGCTCGACGGGCAGGGAACGACCGCAGCGGAAATTGCCGCATCGATGATGATCTTCGATGCGGAAGAATCTTACAGCCCGTCAATCGAAGTCGAGCATCTGTTGGATACATTCGTAGACGCTCTCCCCGACGGCGTCGTGCGTACCGGACAGGACGGTAAGCTTTCCAAATACACTCTTAGGCTTGCCGCCAAGGAGAGTGGCGGAAACGAGCTGAATCTCGCGGCGGCCGAAGTGGATGATGATGCCGTCTGGCTTACGCTCCTTCGACAGGCCGGCGAGAAATTCAGCGATCTCGACGCTTCACTAATGGACGCGGGAATGCCATCTTCGTGCAGCGTGGAATGGCGCGGAGCTGTGCGCCGAGGGGAGGTACGATGGAGCCAAACCTCGGATCAGGACAGGCCGCACAAAACGGACTGGTGGATCCAGATAATTAACGCGGACAAAAAACCAACGGACGATCCCAGTGCGATCATCTGGAACGTCGCAGACCTTGACCCTGAAGAAAGAGACACGGTCCGGAGACACTATCTCCTGCAGAATGACGCGCGTATCAGAGAGAGCCTCGGTGATGGGTTGATGAACGCGATGCATATGCACAGCATTGGCGTTGACAAGATCTGTCAGAGGGTTTTTCTTAGAGATGCTCATCTCGAGGCAGACGGAGGCAAGTTTGGCTTTCCTCCCGATGCGTCGGCCTTACACAGCCTGGCTCAGCTTCTGACGCCCCTCTTGGAGCCGATATTCGAATCTCGATTTCCCGAGCATCCGCGATTCGAAAGCCCATTGAATATGAAGGAAGCGGCGTCGCTGGTTGGAGAGTTCTTTGGCAGGACGCGGCCGACTGATCCGGATATTCAGAAACTCGTCGAAGCATTCGCCGCTCCACTCGGTCTCGCGATCAAACAGGGCGAGGAATACGTTGCATCTCCCCCCGAAGTCTTGAATTCACTGCCGGTGGTCCGAGCTGCTTTTGATGCTGTCGGAACTCCGAACAATGGTGTTATTTCCCTTGAAGAACTTGGGGATCGGATGAGAGATCGTCCATTTGGGCTCACTCGGGAGTCGCAGCATCTTGTTCTTGCCGCTCTTGTGGGGCAACGCGAGTTCGAGTTTGTCACGTCGAGCGGAAACAGGATCAATCATCGTTCACTCGACCTTCAGATCATCTGGGACGACATTGTTGGAATTGCAAAGCCGCTCAACGAACTTTTCGCCCCCGACCGGCTCCTTGCGTGGGCCAAACTTGCGACCGGGAATTCCGGCATAAAGTCCTTGGATCGGGTCGAAGACAGGCTGCTCGTCATCGATTCGCTGACCGGCTGGCTAACGGCGTGGAACGACAGTCGGATCCTGGCGGATTTCGAGTCCCTTCCCGACGAGAGTCTGAACGCGCAGATATGGAAGACGGCGGCCAGTCTTCGCAATTCCTTTGGTTCGATGGCGGCCGCCATCGAGGCACTGGTGAAAGATGAGATTTCGCTCGATCAGTGTTTGCATACCATAGCGGAGAATTTCTCCGATTCTGAGGAAGAATTCGAACGAAAAAAGAACGAACTTCGTGTCCTGGGCGATTTCACAAGCAGCGTATCTCGCCGTTCCGCTATTGCCGCCTACGTTGCTGTTTGTGAACCAACTTCAGACGCGGGGGTTGAATCCGCCAGGAGCGAATTGCTTGCTGCGATCGATCCGGAGGCGTTTTGGTCCAAATCGAGCGACGCGGGGCTCGTCGCTCCGAGCTGGGAGCGGTTTATTTCTGCGTTCCGGGACCATTATGTTGAGAGGCATGACCGGGCTATGAGAGACGCAACAGCCGGTGAGGAACTGCGCGAGATACTTGCCTCGCCCGAATGGTCGGCCTTCGAAAACTTATCCCATGCATCGTGGGCGGACCCTACTTTCCTCTCAACAGCGAGGGCAATGATCCGTGAGATACGCGGAAGGAAATGTAATGCACCGACGAAGGATATCCTTGAAGAAAGACCCTACTGCGGATGTTCATTCGCTCTCTCAAACGGAGGCGGCGGTGACTTAGCAAAAGAACTTCGCTCGACGCTGGAGAGCGGTTTGTCGTCGATCGAGGTTGCGCTTCGGTCAAACGCGGCTGCGATAGTCGACGCAGCAGAATCGGACGCGATGCGTACGGCCATTCTCCGCATCCTTGAGCTGGTGGACGGAGCCGGCGGCGTCGCGTCGCTGACGGGCCAGGATCTCCGACTGATCCGACGAGTAGCAGATCGTGCAGCGGAGGGACTTTCAGGACAATTCCATGCGGGTACCATGGAAGCTACCGCCGATATCGAGGACATAGACGTTCCTGGCCCGAAATGGGGTGACGGAGTCCCCTCCGTGGAAATAGTAACAAGTCCCTGATCCCGTCCCCTCGCACAATTACGCGAAATACCGCTTTTGGAATATAGTTTATCGGTATGCTTAGCGTAACGATCGTAGGTATTGGCCGCGTAGGCGGAGCACTTGCTCTGTCATTGCCGCCGAACAAGTACCGTGTCGAACGCCTTGTCTCCCGGACCGATTCTCATGACGCAATTCCGCCGGGCCTGGTGTCGCCGTCAGGGCCGGAGATCGTCAGTTTTGACGATCTGGAGCGAGTTGCGGGAGATATCGTCTTTATTACCACTCAGGATGCGTGTATCCGCGATGCTGCCGAACTCCTGGCCGGGCTTGTTTCCGCCGGTACGCTCGTATTTCATACTAGCGGCGCTCTCGATTCGTCGATCCTAGGCGGACTGCGAGAGAACGGATGTGACGTTGGTTCGATACATCCTCTGGTTTCGATCAGCCGGGCTGAGTTCGGCCCGGACCGATTCCGAGGGTCGTATTTCTGTGTCGAGGGTGACGAAAGAGCTGTAACGGCCGGTACGGAACTTGTGGCCGATATCGGGGGAATTCCATTCTCCATAGATACGCGATTCAAGACCTTGTATCACGCGGCGGCCGTTACGGCGTGCGGCCATCTCGTCGCACTCTTTGATGCGGCCGTCGAGATGATGACAAGGTGCGGCCTTGAATCCGAACGTTCAAAAGAGATACTGCTTCCGCTCGTATTGAGCACGGTTAGGAATCTTGAGGAACAGTCGCCGTCGGCGGCTCTCACCGGCACTTTCGCTCGTGCCGATATCGAGACCTTTACCCGGCACCTGACATCGCTCAACGAAAATGTCTCGGACGAGTTGTTGGAGATCTATTTATTGCTGGGTGAAAGATCTCTGCAACTGGCGGCCCGTCAGGGTGTTAGTTCCGAGCGGATCGACACTCTGAGGACCAAGGTAGCCATAGCGAAATCCAAACTGAAATGGTAGTATCGTGCCTTGGCAAGGTGGCGAAATTGGCTAAGAGACCTGACAGATTTGAAAAAGAAAAGGCGATCCTCGATGAGCACATTCATGCCGCGGGACTGCGCAGGACCGGCCAACGCGACCTGATCCTCGAGATATTTCTCAGCACAGAGGAACACCTTACAAGCGAGGCGTTGTACGGCCTTGTTCGCAAGCGGGACGACTCGGTCGGGCTCACCACCGTTTACCGTACTCTCAAGCTCCTGACCGAGGCCGGACTCGCCCGGGAAGTTCGGTTTGGAGATAACAAGACCTACTACGAACACCATTACGAGCACGAACATCACGATCATATGATCTGCACCGAATGTGGAAAGGTCATCGAGTTCTTTTCACCGGAGATCGAGGCGTTACAGGATGAGATGGCAGACAAATTCCATTTTCGGCCGACACATCACAGCCTGAGAATGTGGGGGCTGTGTTCAGATTGCCAGGCGAAGCGATCGGACGCGAATATCGCACCCTCCGGAGCTCAGCCCAAGGTTCGTGTCCGGACCGCGCTGAGGTGACGTAAGGGAACATTTATCGCACCGGCGGCGTTAGGTCTAATGAAGGCAGCGATTTGCGGCCAATTCATTGAAACGGGAGAAGTAAGAAAATGACCGATCAAAACAAAAAAGGCTCAGCGCCTAAACATGGCTTTGAGAAGGAGTTTGCAGCCCTGTCACTCGAAGAGAAGATCGCCGCGCTCTTGCGGATGGAGGCGGCTACGCTGGGCGAAACCCTGACGTTCATTGCGAATTCCTCGGCCAAGGCCGTGGAAAAGGCAGGGGAATTCATTCATGAGATGGGAGAGAAGTTAGAAAATGAAGTGAAAAAGGCCGCGGCGTCGGCGGGAGCTTCAGGCGGGAGCACCTCGAAGTCGACTTCGGAGCAGAAGGAGCGACGCTCAGCCTCAAAGCCCGCATCCGGAAAACGGCCGCCGAGATCAGGCCCCGCAAAGGGCTAAAGGGATATCTTAACAAGGTGTGAATCAAACCAGCCTGGAGAAACGTTCGTCGATGACGCTCAAGGAAAAGGGCCAGTATGGGCTCGCCTTTGGCGTGATCGCCGTGATGCTGTTTGCCGTCGGATTTCCGGTGCTTTTGTTCGTGTTTTTTGGTGTTCTGGCGTTTTTTGTCTGGAAGATATTCTCACCTGAATCGCGGACGGAAACGCGGAGGATCTTTGAATTTTACCTGTCTGCCAGTGAGATACTGCGCGATGACGACCGGCGATGGTTTGGTTTTGAAGTTCAGGATGTCATCGCGCGTGGGGAATCGATCGTTAAGAGCATGACATCGGCCCCGCCGCTGGTGCATTTTGCTCTTGGGGCCCTCTATCAACGGGTGAACGATCATGGTTCGGCGGCAAAGCACCTTTCTGACGCGGTTGAAGGCCCCGCGAGTGACGAGCTTTCGATAGTTTTCCCACCCGCCGAGCTTCGCGAGTATGTGCGCCTTCTGCGTCGCATCGAACGTGCGCCCGCGGAATCACCTTTGACCTCGGCGGCGATCCGCTCGCTGGAGCGTGCCCGGAAGAATCGAGGCCGGCAGATGCTGGCATTCAGCCGGTCGCAGCTTTCCACTCCCGCTCAGCTCCAGGCGAATACGGCATCCGGCGAAGAAAGCCATGCCGGACAGCAGCGGACGTCGATCACCGAACCGACAGAGTCTGAAGCGGAGGCTTCGGGTTCAGAGAATGGCCGGAGCAGTGATGGCGGCGGAGAGAACCGGCTTGCGGATCTCCAGGTGCCGCGGAGGAAGAGAAAGTCTCAGGTCGAGCATGACAAGCGCGAACGAAAGACCATCTCAGAAGTGCTGCATGATATATACGATTCGAACGGTTGAAATAGAAGGTCTCGTGACCCGATCAGCGCATCCCAAAAAACCTTCGGATCGACTTCATCATCCCTTTTCCCTGTTCGCCGTGTTCTTTCGATTCGGATTCTTCGCGGGTCTTGGTGAGAAGCAGGCGGCGCTCTTCGATCAGTTCGCTTATCGCTTCGACAAGTGCAGGATTGCTGTCGAAGATCGGCTTCAGACCGGACTTGTCTATACGTAATACCTCAGACTCCTCGGCCGCGATAACATTCGCCGTTCGCGGTTCACCCGTGAGCAGGCTCATCTCTCCGAAAAAATCATTCTCTTTCAGAGTATTGATCGTCTTTTGATAATCGTTTTCAGTTATCTGGACCTTGACAGAACCGCGAATGATTACATACATCGAGTTGCCTTCCTGACCTGTACGAACAACAGCTTCGCCGGGGGCGTAAACTCGTGTCGTGGAGGCGTTCGCAAGGCGCTCGATCTCTTCGTCGGATAAAGGTGAAAAGATCGACACATTGTTCAGTCGTTCCGTGACGGTGTTGAACACTTCCTCGGCCGGGAGTTCCGGCGGCTTTTCCTCGCGGTAAACGGTACGCGTCGGATACGCAAAGCTGAGTTTTTCGCGTTGAAAGACATACCAAATGCGCTGACGAATGAGTGCATCGGTATCGTGCTGCAGTTTATAGTCATCGAGCCAATACTTGACCTCCCAATCAATACCGTCGGCACCAAGATTACGGATACGGACCACGGGCCGCATCTTTGACGAGACATTGTCGACCTGCCGAACTGCCTCGCGTACCACCTGTATCGTACGGGCAGGTGAATGGGTATAGAGCGTATTGAAAAAAACAGCCCGCGCGTTCAGATTGTCCTTAGGTGCGACCTCGATCAGCTCTTTGCCGAGTACGGAATTGCTTACGACGAGCAGCTTATTCTGGAAAGTGCGGATCTTAACTCCACGCCATGAAACCGCCTCTACCACACCTTCGCCGCGGCCGGGGAGCAATACAACGTCTCCGACCTGGAAGGGCTGGTCGGCCTGCAAGGCGAGACCGGCAAAGAGATTGCCCAGCGTATCCTGTAACGCAAGACCGACAACAATACCAATGATCGTCGAACCGGTGAACAAGGCAGTGAGTTCAACAGTCGGGAACTGAGACTGGAAAATTATGAAAAACGAGACAATGTAAACGATCACCGAAAGAACGGTCTTAAGCAGGGACGAGATCTCGCCCTGAGCCGCAGTTCGATAGAAGGTCTTTGTAATGACATAGGTGATGAATCGGACCGTAGCGATGACCAGTGCCATGCCCAGAATGACCGGGCCGAGCTTCAACAGAGTGCCGACGATGTTCAGCGTTGCGCTGATCATCTTGTCGGATTCGGCGGACGATTGGACGATCTTCCAATCCGTATTGATCTCTATCCCCATTCTGCCGGCGAGGGAAAGCCTTATGGCGTCCTGCAGGACCGGGAAGAGAAGTAGAGCAAGTATGCAGAGTGCCGCAAAAGTAACAAAGAAAAATACCTTTTTCTGGATTTCCGAGGCCATAAACAGAGCTAAAACATATCAGCAATCGCCTTTCCAATCAAAGCCAGCGAGAGAAGGGAAACCACCGCGGTTATTGTCCACGCAAAGAGATTATAGACAGGAGTGTTTCGCCGCTTTCCCATGATCTCAGGATTGCTGGCGAGCGATACGATAGCAATTAGCAGAACGGGGAGGAGAAGGCCGTTGATGCCTTGAGTAAACAAAAGAAGGCGGATCTGCGGGATGCCCGGAATAAGGGCCACAAGAGCGCCGATGACAATGAGCGACGTAAAGATCCCGAGAAATATCGGGGCCTCGCGAAATGAACGCGACAAGCCCTTCTCAAAACCGAGGGCTTCACTCAGGCTGTATGCGGTTGCGAGAGGAAGCACACCCATCGCGAGCATTGCCGCCCCGAAGAGCCCGATACCGAAAAGGTACTTTGCGTAGGTTCCGGCCACGGGCTCAAATGCCTCTGCCGCGGTTGCCGCAGAGTCGATCGTAGTTATTCCTTGAAAATGAAGGGTCGCGCCCGCAGAGATGACGATAAACGAAGCGATCGCACAGGCAAACAAGGTACCCACGACGACGTCGGCTCTTACAACCGGAAGGTCCTCTTCGTCCATTCGTTTCTCTACGACCGAGGACTGGACGTATACCTGCATGAACGGTGTGATCGTCGTGCCGATCAACGCCAATATCATAAATAAATAGTTGACCTCGTGACTGAGCGTCGGTTTGTAAAAACCCTCGCCGACCGAGCCCCAATCGGGCCTTGCGAGAAACGCCGACGCGATATAAGTCAGAAAAACGAGCGACATTGCCAGAAATACGCGTTCTACCCGCTTTTGGGTGCCCTTGACCACGAGCCACCAGATCAGGGTGGCGGTGACGGGGATCGTAAGATAACGTGGGATGCCGAATAATTCGGACGCCTGGGCGATCCCAACGAATTCGGAAATGATGACCCCGGTATTTGCGATCAGGAGAGCGAGCATGACGACCGCCGTCCAGCGGACGCCGAACTGTTCGCGAATAAGATCAGCGAGGCCCTGGCCGGTCACAACGCCCATTCGGACGCACATTTCCTGCACGACGATCAGGCTGATCACCATCGGGACAAATACCCAAAGCAGGGAATAGCCAAACTCGGCACCTACTGTCGAGTAAGTGGCAATTCCGCTGGCGTCGTTACCAGCATTTGCGGCGATTATTCCGGGTCCAAGTACGGCAAGGTATGCAAAGAAGCGATACTCAGACAGACTGCGGCGAAGGCGCGTGCGCGAACCGCGCACCCTCTGAATGAACTTTTTCGGGGAAAAGCCAAACATTGCCCTTTCTACTACTGCCGTCGTCCATCATCGTTTTGGAAGGCCTAATGGCTTTCAAAACCCTGACTATAACTCTTTTAGGTCAAATAAGAAAGCGTTATTCCACGGCTTGCCGGGTTTGGTCGAGAAAGATTGATTTGTTAGAGTTTCGGATATGAGATCAAGGCTAAATCGAATAGCGGTCACCGGGTTGATCGCGTTCTCGTTTCTGGTCGGTGTCGTTCCGTTTGGTACGGTCTCGATACATGCCGCTCCGGCTCCCGTCCGCGGGCGGCACGCAATGGTTGCCTCGCAGCACGAACTGGCGTCGAAGATCGGTGTCGACGTGCTAAAGCGCGGCGGCAATGCCGTGGACGCGGCGATCGCGGTCGGGATCGCTCTCGCTGTTGTTTATCCAGAGGCGGGGAATATCGGCGGCGGCGGTTTTATGCTCATCAGAAAGCAAAACGGCGAGGCGTTTGCTATCGATTATCGGGAAATGGCGCCGAAGGCGGCGACCCGCGATGTCTTTGTGGATAAACAGGGAAATCTCATCCGCGGCGAAGGCTCGTCGACCGTGGGCTATCGTGCGTCGGGCGTGCCGGGAACACTTGCGGGGTTTGATCTTGCATTCAAGAAATATGGTTCGGGCAAGATCACGTGGGCAGATCTCGTCCGTCCATCGCGAGTGGTCGCGCAGAATGGTTACGTGCTGTCGAACCGCCTCGCCGAACTATTCAAAGCCTACAAGGACACATTGTCAAAATACCCCGAGAGCAAACGGATATTTTTGAATGGAGGGAAATATTTTAGCGAGGGCGACGTGTTTCGTCAGCCTGAGCTGGCGGCGACACTCGGCCGTATTGAACGCTTCGGCGCACGCGAGTTTTACACAGGCCGGACGGCGAAACTCATTGCGGCGGATATGAAAGCGAACGGCGGACTGATCACGGAAGACGATCTGAGGAACTACGTGGCAAAGGAGCGTACGCCCTTGCGAGGCACGTATCGCGGCCACGAGATCATCACCATGCCGCCGCCGAGTTCGGGAGGTGTCGTGATGCTCAATGTTCTCAATATGCTCGAGGGCTATGACATTGCTAAGATGCAGCATAACTCCTCCGCCAAATATCACGTGCTCGTTGAGGCGATGCGAAGAGCATTTGCCGATCGGGCGGAATATATGGGCGATCCTGATTTCGCGGAGGTCCCGTTTACCAAGCTCATAGATAAAAAATACGCCGAACAACGGCGAGCGTCGATAGATCTGAAAAAGGCGTCAACTAGTAAAGATATCAGGTTTGGCGAACCTGTCGGCAGCGAATCGATGGACACGACGCATTTTACCGTCGTCGATCGGGATGGGACCGTCGTTACCAATACTTACACCATCAATGACCTCTACGGCTCGCGTGTAACGGCGAAAGGAACCGGAGTTCTGCTGAACGACGAGATGGACGATTTTGCCGCGCGGCCCGGACGTGCGAACCTCTTTGGTCTCGTGCAGGGCGAACGGAACAAGGTCGAGGGCGGCAAGCGTCCGCTTTACTCGATGACGCCGACGATAGTGCTTCGCAAGGACGGGTCGTTCTGGTTCGCGCTCGGAGCACGCGGCGGCCCGAGGATAATCTCGGCCGTTATGCAGACGGTAATGAATGTGATCGATTTTGGCATGGACATCCAGGAGGCGATCGATGCCCCGCGGGTCCATCATCAGTGGCTTCCGGATGAGCTGATGTACGAGCCCTATGGAATGTCGCCCGACACGATCTCTGTGCTGTCAGCTTACGGTCACAAGTTTTCCGAGCGTCCGGGCTATATAGCGTCGGCGACCGGCATTATGGTCGATCAGAAAGGTGTGCGGTTAGGTGCGATAGACTCGCGAAGCGATGGCCTGGCGGTCGGTTATTGAGATAATTCGTCCTTCTCAAGCAGTTTTGTCGTTCCCTCGACGACACTTGTGGGCTGGAGGTCATTGGTATCACGCCAGTTTCCGGTTTTTGGAGCGGTGTAGGCAGATACGGGAGTCGACTTCTGGGGCGGCAATGCTCCTGCTGAAGCAGCCCGGTTAAGGTGGTGCTTAGCGGCATCGAGAAAATTGTCCGACGTCGCATTTGTTGCATAGGCTTCCTCGAACATCAACGCATAAACCATCCGCAGCAGCCCTCCGATAAAACAAACGATCACCGCTATCCCGACAAGAAATGGCTCTATATCGAGAGCGAGGGAGACCATACCCATCAATGGTGCTACCAAAAAAGTCAGCAGGAACAGGAAAAGCCCTTGTTTAAGACCGCGTTTTCTCGGTGATTGAAGGCCTGACGCCGGATTTGGACTGGCAATCGGGCTTTGGCCGCCGGTGTGTAGGAGTTCGCCGACCGCAACCAGCAAAAATCCGCACCGCGAACAATAGTTCGTGTCCATCGAGATCCTTTCCTGTCCGCACTGGGGGCAAAACATAACTAACGCCTATCCTTTTCTTCAAGGAGTCTCGTTGTATTCTCAGTCACGCTAGTGGGCTGGAGGTCGTTGGTGTCGCGCCAACTGCCGGCTTGCGGGGCTCCATAGACCGACGCGGGGACCGATTGCTGCGGCGGCAACGCCTGATGTGAACCTGCCGCTCCCAAAAATGGCTGCATCGATGACGGCATTACGACAGGCGGCCTGGAACTGGGGAGCAGCACCAATGAACCGATAATGATCATCATTGCTCCGAACACCCCAGAAATGGCGATAATCGCGATAAGTTCTTCCGGTGCACCCAGGATCCCAAAGAACGCGGTGCAGAACATAGTCAGAAAAATAAACCAGAACGTTCCAAAAACCACACCGTTCTTTTTAGAAAAGAAGGGTTTTTTGAAGTTCAATTTCTCCAACTGCTCAAGCTGCGGCAGCGTACCGCCGTTTGTCACGACCTCGGCTACCACGCCCATCGGCATGCCGCACCGGGAGCAGAACTTGGTCTGGATCGATACTTGTTGCTGGCCGCACGATGGACAATACATATTTTCCAGATCAACGCCGCTCGTCGTCGTGAAGCAGGCGAGTAGTGCTTTCAGTGACACTCGCCGGCTGTAGGTCGTTTGTATCACGCCAGTTTCCGGTCCCGGGAACATACTGGGATGTGGGGAACGACTGCTGCGGCGGAAGAGCATTTTGCTGCCCCGTTCCATACAAGGGTGCAGGTGGCTGCACATACGGTGAATCGCCGTAAGATACAAAGGGCTTCTTCAGAAAGATCAAAGACGAAATGAACATTATCAGCCCGCCGAAGATACCGATCACCGCGGAGGCACCCGCTAGTTTATCGACGTTAACGATACCCCACAGCGGAGCCATAACGAGGAGGAAAAACAGGCACCATAACAAGCTGAATGCGATCCCATTGCGCCGCGTAAAAACAGTGGTCTTCTTATTCAACTCGGCAAGCTGCGGCAAATAGCCGCCGTTAGACAGCACCTCCGCAACCACGCTTAGCGGAAGTCCGCATCGCGAGCAAAACTTAGTCTCATTTGAAACCTGTTGTTGTCCGCATCCAGGACAATGCATGCATTCGCTCCGTTAAACCGTTGTAGTCCAAAAACCTAACGAATTCTTGCACGAAAAAGTTCGATATGCAAAAAGATCAGAGCCGGGGAAGGTGGACATCGGAGATCATTTGAAAGACGGCAAAGGCGCGGCCTTGATAATGCTCGGCCGATCCGACGGTATCCAGGAGAATTTCAGCAAGCGAGCGGAATGCGGTCGGTGAAGGGATCTCGCGACGGAGGTCATCGTCGGACGCCAAAAAGCGGAATCCGTTTCGCCGGGTCGTTTCGACGTCATCCAGATAGTCCCGAACGCTCGGGATATCCCGGAGTTTTTCGGGAAGCGTCCATTCAAACGGGTCGTCCCAGAGCCTGGTTGTTATACCGCCAAAGGTCTTTTCGACCATCGCCGCGGAGCGGAGAATATATTCGCCGCAGGAGAATGGGGCCATTGAATTGGCGATAATACGCGGCCGCGAATACAACGTTTGTTCATCGAGAAGGTCAAGCAAACCTCGCGAACGAAGGTCGATCAACACGAATCTGTCGTCGAAGAGTTTGATCAGCGGACCCATAAGAAATAACGGCCGCACTCTAGACGGCCGCTAGAGTTTACCACCGCATTCGTGTTCGGTGAACTATCGGTCACGATAGCGGCGGTCCTTTTCGTAGATCCCGAGACCGTAATTGCGGCCGCGCCAATTGACGCCGCTGCTTAACTTGCCTTTAACACCGATCTCGGCTCCGCGAGTAGGCACGCTTCCGTCCGTGACAAGGACCCAAATAGAACCGGTCCCGTCATCCACTTTGTAGGCTCCTCCTCCGAGACGCGTGCCCGGTATCGAGATCCCATAACTGTCAACGACCCGACCGGCGATCGCAACCTCTTTGTTTTGGTATTTTCCGGGATTTGCCTCAAGATCTGCAATGCTCTTTCGCTCGGGGCAAGCTGCGGTCAAAAGGGCGAATGCTGCGACTATTGACAGCAATAATGTTGTGGTTAACGTCTTCATATTGATCTCCCTCGGCACATATTCTTCGGGAAGAGCTATTGCCACCGTAAAGATTCCATTTCTCAACGTAAGTTTGCCATAGATTTGCATTTCTGCGATTCTGAAGACGTTTTTCTTCCGTGCTCTCGATCAAATAGATGACTGGTGAACCTCGTTACAACCCGCGTTTCGGCGAGATGTCGTTTTGCTCCAGCCTGGAGGATGACGTATGGCATGGCCTCGGTGGAGCGAATGCTTTTGAATCCTGGCATTTTGATGCGGTCTCAGATGACGGGCGCGAGGCCCTGGTCATCACTTTCCACGATAACTATCCGCTCTCACCCAGATTTCATGCGGCGGCCGGAGATCGCAAGGTCGGTACGGGCAACGGTGCTTCGTCAGCGCAAAGGTTCCCGGCCGTCTCGCTTGTGTACATGGTTGCGGGCCGGACGGTATTCCAGGCCGTAAACGAATTTCGGCCTAATGAGTTCAATGTCAATAGTTACGATCTAAACTACTCGATCGGAGACTCAAGCTTTGGTCTCGCACAAGCGAAGTACGGCTCGGGATTTCTGGTCAAGGTCGAACTGCGTTCCGCGCGGGGCCGGAGGCTCAGGGGTGAATTCGAATGGCTCTTCGTCGAATCTGACCTTATGAAGCCTGACCGCCCGCGCTCGCCTGCAAACTGGAACATCGTGGTCCCGCGTGCCGATGTGAGCGGGAAGATCATCCAGATCGGGCGGTTTGGGAAGGCACGAAAAACCGTTCAATTCCGCGGGACCGGTTATCACGATCAGATCACAAGTGAGGACGTTCATTATAGAGATCGGGAGTCGCGGCTGTGGGGACGGGCGCATTTCGTCGATTCGACGGTTGTTTTCGACCGGCACGGCGGCGCACGTAACCGGCACGCCCCTGGTCAGATATTCCTCATCCGGAACGGCAGGATCGAACATTACGAAGCGAACTGTGAGGCGATCGGGCGGAAACGTTCTCGCTGGGGACTCACGATCCCTGAAACTGTCAACTTCATTACCGAAGATGATATGTCTATCAGGATCAGGCCAATAATCCCCGTTCGATCGGGCCTGATGGAGGCAAAGATGCTCAGCGAGATTACTTTCGGGATCCCCAACGAGGGCGAGCGAAGAACGGCGGGACTTGTCGAATTCGTCGATCCGCGGAGATTGAACAATTGGCTATTTAGGAAAGTGACGGATCTTGAGATCGGGCGTTCTGGCCGCTCGCCCATCATGTAAAGAGAAATTTTCTAGCGGATCTTTACGGCCGTGCCATAGGCAAGCACTTCGGTCGAGCCTTGGGTAAATTCAGTGGCGTCGTAGCGCATGGCGATCACAGCATCGGCACCGATCTCGTGAGCGTGCTGGACCATCCGATTAAATGCTTCCATACGAGCTGCTTCACACACGACGGACCATTCCTCTATGTTGCCGCCTGCGAGCGACTTAAGGCCGCCGACGATGCCCCGGCCGATCCCGGTCGCTCGAACGACGATGCCGCGAACGACGCCTAGATATTCAACGACCTGGCGTCCCTCGATGTTGATCCCGGTTGTCACGATCATGGTCTCAAACTGTCCGATCTGGATTTTTGGTAGCGCCTAGGGGAGTTGAACCCCTCTTTCGAGGTTGAGAACCTCGCGTCCTAACCGATAGACGAAGGCGCCGTAAGAAGCGACGAATCGCAAGTATAGAACATCACCGGAATCCAAAGCAAGCCCTGTGCTTCTCTCTAATACTTCGGTAGTTTACTTAGATTGTTGTGTCCGGTTTCAAGATCCTCTGCGTTCTCCGCCGCGCTGCGGAAGATCCGCTTTTGATCCCGGCAAAAGCGAAGAGTAGCGGCGTGAACGAGACGCTGTTACGGGACACCGCAAGATCAGGGCAATATCAATACTTCCGGTTTTCTTCCGGGTATAGATGTTCAAGTGTGTCGGGCAATTGGTCGAGTTCCATTTCGCCTTCGTATGGCCGCAACAGCGACTCATCCCCTTCCATCAACCAAAGCTTTTGTTCTTCGATCGATCCCAGAATGACAGGCATCGCCTTAGGGTGGATCGGCTTCATGAACTCGTTTGGATCACAGGTAAAAACGGTAAAAGAGTACCTTGGTTCGCGATCTTCAAACCATGTACTCCACAGACCCGCAAGTGCATAAGGCCTTCGTCCTGCGACGAAAATCTCCACGGGCGGCTGGCCTTTGCCCTTTACGGGCCATTCGTAAAAGCTATCAACCGGAAATATGCAGCGTTTCCCCTTGGTCAGCAGAGCGGGCCAAAGCTTCTTATCATGCATTGTCTCAACACGCGCATTGAACGTCGGGTATTTCGCTTCAAACTTGTAAGACCCATCCCATTGACACCACCATCGGGCATCGACGATGGCGATCTCGGTATCGGGATGGCGGGCGACGATCCATGCCGGCTCAGTTGGCCTAAGATTTCGGCGAGGAACGAACTTTTTCGGGTGAAGCCACTGGTAAATATGGTCCTTGTAGGCCTGGATCTCAGCCTGGGAAGCACGACCGCACATAATGCGAAAGAATATAGGATAATCAGGCCGGGATAAAGGCAGGACAAGCGTTCCTTGCTTTTGTTCGACGGGCTTTTTAAACTGATTATTTAATTCATTCTTTTGAAAAAAACACTATGAGCCACAATCTGTTTAATTCGCGGCAGACCTTCAGAACCGGCAGCGGTACCGATGGCGTCTTTTACTCCCTTCCTCAATTGGCTGCAGAGGACGTAGGCGATACCTCGCGACTGCCGGTCTCCATCCGGATCGTACTGGAATCCGTTCTGCGAAATTACGACGGCGGCAAAAAGGTGAATGAGGCAAATATTCGCGCGCTCGCGAATTGGAAACCGTCTGCGGAACGAACGGATGAAATCCCGTTCGTGGTAGCAAGAGTTATCCTTCAGGATTTTACGGGTGTGCCGCTCCTCGTCGACCTCGCGGCGATGCGTTCGGCGGTAAAGCGTACCGGCGGCAACCCGTCGGTGATCGAACCTCTCGTTCCGGTCGACCTTGTGATCGACCATTCGGTGCAAGTAGATTATGCGGGAAGCGAAACGGCGTACCGCCAGAATATGGAGATGGAGTTCAAGCGGAACGATCAACGCTACCGCTTTTTGAAGTGGGGAACTCAGGCATTCAACGGCTTTAGTGTGATACCGCCGGGAATCGGCATTGTTCATCAAGTTAATCTCGAATATTTGGCGAAAGGTGTTTTTGAACGCGACGGGGTTTATTTTCCGGATTCGCTGGTCGGTACCGACTCGCACACTACGATGATCAATGGTGTCGGCATCGTCGGATGGGGCGTGGGCGGTATCGAGGCTGAGGCGGGCATGTTGGGCCAACCGGTTTATTTCCTTACGCCGGATGTGGTCGGAGTGAATCTGACCGGAGAACTTCCACAGGGAGCGACCGCGACCGATCTCGTTCTGCGCATTACGGAAATGTTGCGCAAGGCGAACGTTGTAGGAAAGTTCGTCGAGTTCTTTGGCGACGGCGCCGCCGCACTCGCAGCGACAGATCGGGCAACGATTGCCAACATGGCGCCGGAATACGGAGCGACCATGGGATTTTTTGGAACAGACGAGAAGACGCTCGACTACTTCCGGAATACGGGCCGCTCCGAAGCGCAGATCGACACGATCAGGAATTATTACACCGCTCAGGGGATGTTCGGAATACCGCGAGAGGGCGATGTCGATTATTCGACGGTTGTGGAGCTAAACCTCGAAACGATCAATCCATCGGTCGCCGGTCCAAAACGCCCGCAGGACCGGATCGAGCTTTCAAACCTCGATGACCGTTTCGTCGAGCTGTTTACTATACCGGTTGCCGATGGCGGATACGGAAAAGATGCTGAAGATCTCGGTAAGCGCTTTAGCGTGACTATGGGATCGCACCCCACCGATATGGTGGAGGGCGGCGGAGAGCAGAGCTCGAGATCGATCCCGGACGCTATCCACAACACAACCTCACCTGATAACACGAATGTTGAGACCGAAATAGAGATGGTCAATAACCGGCCGACGCCGAGCCGGGTCGAGTTTGACGAAGATCAGGAAGTATCGGTAACGACAACGATCGGCAGCGGTGATGTTCTGATCGCCGCTATTACCTCGTGTACAAATACCTCGAATCCGGCGGTTATGATAGCGGCGGGAATTGTCGCCAAAAAGGCGGTCGAAAGAGGCATGAAAGTCCCGCCTTACGTCAAGACATCGCTCGCCCCTGGTTCACGGGTCGTGACTGAATATCTCGAAAAGACCGGATTGATGCGATACCTTAACGAGATCGGATTTAATCTGGTCGGATACGGCTGCACGACGTGCATCGGGAATTCAGGCCCGCTCGATCCGTCGATCGAGGACGAGGTGGTCGAAAATGATCTGATTGCCGCCTCTGTATTGTCAGGAAATCGCAATTTTGAGGCGCGTGTCCATCAGAACATTAAGGCGAATTTCCTAATGTCGCCGCCGCTGGTCGTGGCATACGCTCTGGCCGGGACGGTCGTAAAGGACATCTATCTTCATCCGATCGGTGTTGACCGCGACGGTAATGAAGTATTTCTCAAGGATATTTGGGCTTCGCTGGACGTGGCCCGCTACGTTCGGGGGGAAGCATTTGATCCGGATCCCAAAAAACGACTCTACTCGGAATTTGCCGAAAAAAATCCTCTCTGGAATGGAATAGAATCGCCGGTTGGCCAGATATATGAGTGGGACCCTGCATCTACGTATATTCAGGAACCGCCGTTCTTTGAGAATTTCTCGATGGATACCGGTGAATTTTCCGACATTCGAGGCGCGCGGGCTCTTGCGATATTCGGAGACTCGGTGACTACGGACCATATATCACCGGCCGGAGCGATCAAGGCGAATTCGCCGGCAGGCAAATATTTGCAGGAACTTGGCGTCGCCGCGGAAGATTTCAATTCGTACGGTTCGCGGAGGGGCAACGACCGGGTGATGCTCCGGGGCACGTTTGCCAACGTTCGTATCAAGAACACCATGGTCTCGCCGATCGAGGGAGGCTTCACGCGGTATCAGCCTGACGGTGTCGAAATGACGATCTACGATGCTGCGATGCAGTATAAGGCGGACAACAAGCCTTTGGTGATCTTCGCGGGCAAGGAATACGGTACGGGCAGCTCGCGTGATTGGGCCGCAAAAGGAACCGCACTGATGGGCGTGAAAGCGGTCGTTACGGAATCTTTCGAGCGCATTCACCGTTCGAATCTCGTCGGGATGGGCGTTTTACCTCTCCAGTTTAAAGACGGCGTGACCGCTCAGACGCTGGGACTCGATGGAACGGAGAGCTTTGACCTGATCGGGCTCGAGAGCGTAGAAGTGAGGCCAAGGCAGGATGTGACCCTGAGGATCACAAAGCCCGGCGGCGAGGTCGTTGAGACTACGCTCACGTTGAGGATCGATACTCCGATCGAGATAGAGTATTACAAGAATGGCGGCATTTTGCCGTATGTGCTTCGCCAGTTGGTAAGTTGAAATTTCTTGTAATGGGGATGATTGAGTGTTAGATTTACGTATTATTCGCACTTTTGAACTGCGCCGTCGATTTCGGCCTTTTTTGAGGAGAAAAAAATGAAAAGATTCCTTTCGGTTGCCGTTATGGCTTGTCTATTGGCCTCGGCATGCATTCCGTCCTTCGCTCAGAGAGCAAAAGCTGACGAGATCGATTCGGTTAAACCCCTGAGAACTGCCTTTTCACGTATCGTGGCTTACACGGAGGGCGTAGGCGTCTTGGTCCGATGGTACATGACCGTCGAGAAGCAGAATGTGGGGTTCAATGTTTACCGCGTAAGCTCAAACGGCAACGAACTTGTTAACCCGACATTGGTACTTAGCACTTCAACACTCGACGGGGAGCCAACATACGCCAATATGTATCAGGTATTCGATCCCGAGGGTGGCATAGGATCCCGGTATTTCATATCGACTCTCGGCCGCGATGGTCGGAGCACTCAAAGCCGTACCGCCTCGGCGTCGATGGTAAAGGACATGGCGGAAATTACGGGTCAGACGACCGACGAATGGTTTGCCGCCTCGAACTCGCCGAACAGAAGGCCGACGTCCTTAGAGATGGAGATGCATCCGGAACTACGGGGTTTGGTTCAGGAATCTCTCCAGTCGCCTGACCACACGACCCACCGATGGGTTGTGTCGCAGCCGGGAGTTAAGATCGGCGTTCGGCGCGAAGGATTGTATCGGGTAACTGCGGGAGAACTTGCCGCCGCGGGTTGGGACATCGGTGGTGACGGCTCGAAGTGGCGCTTGTTTGTCGAAGGTAACGAGCAAGCGATCACAGTTGGCCCTGGTAACGGTTATATCGAGTTTTATGGCAAGCCGATCGATACCGTCGAGAGCGACACCCGTGTTTACTATCTGATAACGGGGAATGTCGATGGTAGGCGGATGCGTACAAAAGTAATGCGTCCTGTTGGCGGCGTGTCCATCGCACCGACATATCCGGTCACATCAGTTCGTAAGGAACGTACGTCCTATCTGAACACGCTCCATAATGGCGAACTGGAGAATTATTGGGGACGCGTCATCACTTCTACACCGACTACATTCCCATTTTCGCTTACCGGGATAGATAGCGCGGGAACCGTTGACTTTCAGATAAAGCTCCAAGGTTACTCTCAGGGAACGCATTTGATCCGACTGGTCCTTAATGGGCAGGAACTACAATCTCAGACCTGGAATGGATATGACGCATTTACGGGCAATCTTACGATCCCGGCGAATAGCCTCGTTGAGGGCACTAACAATCTCGAAATGACGGGCCTAAATCCGGGGGATTTTTGTCTTTTTGACCAGATCTCGATCAAACACAATCGGCGATACGCGGCCGAACAGAACCGGATAAGCTTTTTTACACCGAACTATCGCAAGGTCGATCTCAGCGGGTTTACGTCCGCGAACATTCGCGTATTTGAGACCACATATGACGGTGACCCCATCGAGATCCTTGGTTTACCGGTCGTTCAAGACGGGGCGACATTTACGGCAAAGATCCCATCTCATCGAAATATCGTCGGTTTCGGACTCACTGAAGGTGGTCTGCTGACCGCACCGATGGTCATTCAGAATTTTCCTTCTACGCTGTCGGCAAGCACGGAGGCATCTAACTTCGTGATCATCACTCATTCGGCAGCGGATTTCAAAGCGGCAGCCGAAAACTGGGCCGACTATCGTCGGAATCAGGGGTACACGACAACAGTGGTCGACGTAGCCGACATCTTTGACGAATTCAGTTACGGGTCGTCGAGCGCAGATGCCATAAAGAGCTACCTTAATTATGCCTACAATGTCTGGCGTGAGCCGCCCGGTTACGTACTTCTGATGGGAGATGCCTCATACGACCCGCGGAACTACGAGGGATTTGGCTATTGGGATCTGGTCCCGACAAAGAATGTTAGTCTCATATTCGAAGAGAGTGGTAGTGATGAGGCGCTGGCAGATTTCAATAACGACGGTTTGTCCGAGATCGCGATCGGACGCATACCGTCCCGGACCGCTTTGTCCATTAATACTGTTTTCAATAAGACAATGATCTTTGAAACAGCACCAATGCAGACACTGGACCGCGGAGCCATTTTCGCCTACGACCTGCCAAACGGTTTCGATTTTCAGGGAATGAGCCAGCAGCTTCGCAACGAGCTTCCTGCGAATATCCCGGCACCTATGGTCGACCGTGGGGCACCCGATTCGGGAACGACTCTCCTGAACGAGATGAACAATGGCCGCTTTATCGCAAACTATTCGGGTCACGGGTCAATTGGGCTTTGGGCCTCAAGCACATTCTTTGCGAACAGCACGGTTCCGTCATTGACGAACGCTAATAATCCGACGATATATACGATGTTGACCTGCCTTAACGGCTTCTTCATGCATCCGTCGTCATCGTTTGATGCGTTGGCCGAAAATGTACTAAAGGCCGGTAATGGCGGCGGTGCCGCGACATGGGCATCAAGCGCACGAACGACCCCGGATATTCAGTTATTGATGGGTGTGCGTTTTTACCATAAGCTCGGCGACGGGTCGATCCCGAGGATCGGCGACCTGATCAAGGATGCAAAAACCGCTATCCCGAGCGGGGGCGACGTACGATTTTCGTGGGTATTGCTCGGCGATCCCTTGCTGAAAGTAAGATAAGTTACCGACCGGAAATAGAGAAAGGGCGCCC
>CAYSMU010000001.1:17793-39139 GCA_964432145.1 uncultured Chloracidobacterium sp. | reverse complement strand
AAGGATTAGGCCGTTGAAACTAAAGTTGCCGTTCAGTGTCAGTTTTCCGGTCACGACCATTATTCCGCCGCCGCTGCCGGAAAGCTCGCAGTTCCCGTCACAAAACGTAATGCCCTGAGCCGTTGCGTTATTTCCAAAAGTCGTCGGCTGAACCCCGCTCGCGAAGAACCGGCCGGAGGAACGGGCGACTGTCGCCAACTGATGCACGATCGCATCGACCGCGTACGGCGACGCGAGCCAGTCGGGCACTTCATTCGAGATATCCGATGGCGAACCGATCACGGTACCGTTGAACGGATGCGGCGGCTGTCCTGATACCGAATCTTCGACCGTATTCAGATTTGTCGGATTAGTCGTGCCGATCGGCGGAATGATGTCGGTCGAGACCGCATCGTCGCCCGAATATACGGTCACATTCGACGAACCGGGATCGAATAGGAATGTGGACGCAGGGCTTGCCGTGCTCGGCGGGCCTACCAGAGTCAGAGTCGCGGGTGCCGAGAGTCCGTTGAAGGAATCTTTCTGGATAATGGCCTCAAGCCGCTTCTGCGAACCGCGAGGGCCAAATCCGGTCGAACGGATCAGGAGTCGCGTCGGTTCGGGCGAGTCGATCGTTCCGGTAATCATATTGTCCGCTCCAGCGGTGCTGCCGCTCATCGTCGCCTCATACCCATATCGCTGAGGCGGGCCCATTATCGCAACATTTGCCGGAAGCCCCCATGCGAAATTCAGCATCATCGTGCTGCCCATCAATGTAAAAGTCTGGGCGTCAAAAATTATCTTGGGCGGGTTCGCCGGTGCCGAATTCGTTTCGATATATCCGCGGATCACACGTCGGGCAACGTAGGGTTTCGTCATCTGAATGACGATCTCAAAGCGGTTGAAAGCGGGGATCGTGGCTCCGGTACCCATGATCGTCAGTACGAATCTGCCAAAGTTGGTATTCGCCGGCCCTGCACTCACGTTAAGATCCGTGGCGGTAGTCGGATAATATTTGACGATGATCTTGTTTGCACCAGTCCCGTAGGTCTTCTGCGTTGGGTCGAGCGAATCACTCTCGAATAGCCTGCCGCTTGTCGAGTATGACACTTGACTCCCGGTATTGTCCGGATCGGAGATCGCGACCGAAAATCCATACCCCGTGACAGGCGTGCATGTCGCCGAACCCATGATCACGCGGTCTGTACATGTACCGTCATATTGCATCCAACGGGAAAGTCGCGGGAATGTGGACGCATCGGTCGACAGATTCGAGCTCGAAAGCCGAAGAGCCTTTACGAAAGTGATGCGGTTTGCGTCGTGAGTGGCGGGCTTTGTCGTATCAAGCAGCGGATTTGGGACGACGTTCCCGCGAAGAACGTTGATCGCTGATTGAATGCCGCTTTCTGCAGCGTTGTATGCTTGCTGCTCGGCCGTGGCGTCAGACACGTTCTGAGTATTCAGTGCCGACTCGAGCAAAAGCCCCGCGCTCGCCACAAGTAAAAGAAAAGACACGAGCAGGGCCATTACCATGGCGGCTCCCTTCTCGTTGTCACGGTTCTTTATTGGCAATTGCACTGTATCTTGCATTTCGGTCACCTAATAATGTCGTTAATATTGATTGAGCATGTAATTTGAGTTTCTAAGCGTCACATCCGACGTAAACTCGACCTCGAGGGGATTCGGCTGGCCGGCGACTGGATCGAGCTGAACGAGAACGGTTATTCGGACGCGGCCCGTGTTGCTCGTCGGGGCGGTCGTCAGAACGCCGCTCGAGTTAGTGCCCGTGTAATCGAAGTATTCGAATGTTACGTCGCTTATTCGATTGACCACCACCGAGGTCTGGGGCAGATCGTTCGGATCGAAGCGTACGATCGAATCCGTGTCGGCGTCATAAAAATATGTAACATCTTCACCCGGCTGGTTCGTCGCCAGTGCCGACGAACCGGAATCTCCGGGGACGCCGCTGTTGATCACGTTTGCCCTGATCCGTATCCGGCTGTCGCTCGAATCAGCGACAACGATGCCGTTACTGGCAAAGCGCGTATTTGTACCCTCGTAGATGCCAAAGCCGGCGTTCGCGATCTCACGGGAGATCACGTTCAGCGCCGCCTGGGCAGAGGTCAGGGCGTCGGTTCGCTGGCTCTCGCGATTGCGGACACTGTAAGACCGGGCAAGCAGACTCGAAACGATGCCGAGCAGCAAAAGCATGATCGTCATCGCTATCATCAGTTCGATCAGCGAAAAGCCCGTGTGTGTTCGAGGGGAGAGGTTCTTTGTCATGTCTTAGTTCGCCCTTACTCTCCTGAGTACGATCGTCGATGGCACCGCTGTCTGCCATCCGGGGCTGGGGCTGGCGAGCAGTGTGGTAATTCTCACTTCTTTAAGAGTCGGTGTCGGCACGTCGGTGTCGGTTTGTATTCCGGTTGTGAAAGGGTCGTTGTCTACCGAAACGAGAACCGCAAATCGGGTCCCGGTCGGTGTCATCACCGCTCGCGTCGGCTTGGTTCCGCCCGTCAGCAAGGCATCCGTCACCGTTGGCGTGAATTTCGCCGCACGCATTTGCTCGACCTCCTGCTGAAGGACCGCGAGGGCCTGCGAACGCGACTGGTTACCCGCGTTATAGTTGATCGCGTAAGTGAACGAGAAGGCGACGCCGAGCAAGGCCACTAATATGATCACCATCGCACATGTCGTCTCGACAAGCGTAAAACCAGCTTCGGTTGAGACCCTTCGTTTGTGCGTTATCGGTGTTCCCTTTGTGCCTGCGGTCATCTCTGGATCCTGTTCTTTGACTCCTGGGTTTCCCTATCTGCACTTCCCGTTTGATCTCACCCACATCGGGGAAACACACCGGCACGGCAGCGTCACAGCCTGGCCCGATTGGCAGACTGGCGGTGTCGGCGAGGCAGTAGGCGTTGCTGTCGGTGTCGCTGTCGGTGTTGGCGTGATCGTCGGCGACGACCACGGCGTTGCCGTCGGTGTTGCAGTAGGCGACGACCATGGTGTGGCTGTCGGGGTTGCAGTCGGAGTCGCGGTCGGCGTAGGGCTCGGTGTGCCGCCCGCCGGAGTCGGAGTCGGGCTAGGACTTCCGCCGCTCGGCTGCCACTCGACTACAAGCGGATTTACCGAGGCATCCGCCGCGATCGTTGACACGGACGGATTGGCAAATGTGGGGATGATATCGCCGCCTCGAAACATGGCCACCGTCCCTGTCGGTGAAATGTAGATCACGTTCGAATTTTCGGAGCTTGCCGTTGAAGGAGAACATGTTCCGTTGCAAAAGTAGATGACAGGGGTGATGTTCGCGGCTGCACCGTTTATCACAGTCGTCTGCCCGCGTTGGTCGAACCGAATTGTTATGGGAAAGATAAAGTTTGTGCCCGCGATCTGGACATTACCGAGTAGCCCGACATTGACCGTTTTCGTTTCGGCGGGGTCGTCGATCCGGCCGTTTTGATTCAGATCGATCGTATAGCTGAACGAGGTCGCATCGATTATCCTGAGCGTAGCCTGTTGGGCCGGATCGGTGGCCCGACGTTTTACCGAATCAAAACGGGCCCGCTCGAGGAAATTCTTAAAGGAGCGAGCGGCATTCTGCCGCTGCAGCACGTCGGTAGAACGCCCGAACATCGCGACGGACGCTGTAACAAGTATAGAGGCGATCACAAGGACGATCAGCACCTCCATGATCGATACGCCGCTCTGAGAATTAGTTCTGATCCTCGACAACCCCTCGGTCCCCCCTAGGCTCTCCCATCTGTGAAAATCAACGATCTATTCGCTAACGCCGCTGCCCCAAACAAGATAAGTTTAGCATGGAGTGTTGTCTCTTGTCTAGCATTTTACAACGTTGTTTAACCGAGAAAAAATGACGGATGGTCAATCGTTCTCGCCCAATTGAGTCGGAAAACATAAAGAAAGTACAACTAGTTGCGGGATTCGCGAAAAGGCGGGAGTGGATTACTCAAAGCACTCTTCCGGAACATTTTCCAATGTGTTCGTCATCAGCATATCGACAACAGCGTTGAAATCCCCGCCGGTCGCTTCGAAAGTGCGGAGTTGTTCATCGGCAGAAGTGCCGCGTTCGAGGATCGTGTGAATGTGCATCACCTCGTCTCTGGAACCGAGCGGATCGAGCACGTCATCCACAAAATCGAGCAATTCACGGATCAGATCCTTTGCCGGAACCTCTTTTTGCTTACCGAGGTCAAGCATCATCCCGTCGAGGCCATATCGGATCGCCCGCCATTTGTTCTCTAAGATCAGGCGGCGATGGTAGATCCGAAATCCAATATTGCCTTCGTTCAGGACCATCAATTTTGCAACTATCGCCTGAAACAAGCCGGCGATAGCGATCGTGTCGTCAACTCGCGTCGGGATGTCACAGATTCGAAACTCCAGAGTTGGGAAAAGATGATGCGGACGGACATCCCACCAGATCTTTGAACCGTTTTGAATACAATTCATCTTTACCAACAGGTCGACATACGCCTGAAACTGCTGGTATGACTCGAATGTATCCGGGATCTCAGTACGTGGAAATTTCTTGAAAACCTCGCTGCGATACGATTTCAACCCGGTATTAAACCCGAGCCAAAACGGCGAAGAGGTCGTCAAAGCCAGGATATGAGGGAGAAAATAGCGTGCCGCATTCATTACCTGGATACGCTTTTCGAGATCGGGAATCCCTACGTGTACGTGAAGGCCGAAGATCAAAAGGCTGCGTGCAACCATCTGCAGCTCATCGACAAGCAATTTGTAGCGGTCGCCATCGTAGATCTCCTGTTCCGACCACTTCGAAAAAGGATGGGTCGAAGCAGCGACAATGGCCATCCCTTTCTTTTGGGCGAGGCCGGAGATAATGCATCGCAGCTTCGAAAGATCTTCGCGAGCCTCCTGAATGTTTGCGCATACGCCCGTTCCGACCTCGATCATCGACTGGATCATCTCAGGCTTGATCTTCTCGCCGAGAAGCAACTTTCCCTCGTCGAGTATCTCGGACACGTGCGATTTCAATTCGCGCGTCTCAGGGTCGACGATCTGAAATTCTTCCTCGATGCCCAGAGTAAACTGATCGAACATAACAGCCCCTTACGACAGATCCAATTCCCCGATTAGGAAGCTCTCGTCCTCTTCCCTTAGGTCGCGAAATCTAACTCCGACGCCGTGGCCGGGATCGGAATAGACGACAACGCCGTTAATATTCAGAGTGCGTTCGCCCAGCGTCATCGACATCATTATCGGCGTTCCGATCTCGAGCAGAGCGGTGGTCGTCATATAGAGGCCGCCCGAACCAATGTCGCGAGTATTAGCTATACCCGTGCCGTCGCCGCCCTCGAATCGGACATCTACTATAAGCTTCCGGCGGTCGGAACCGCGCCGCTCCGACGCTGTTCGAGCGTCTGTAAGATCTGTTTCAGCCATTTTTCCTACGTCCAATAAGCAGAAGATTTCGAAAACTTTCTACACATTCTAACTTATAAGCCCAGCATAACATAGCCTTTTTACGCCTTGCGGCCGAGTTCCTTGGCTAATGCGAGAAACTCCTTGGCGGCGTGTGATAACTCCGAATTTCGCCGGTAGATAATATTCAGTTTCCTTTCGAGCTTCAGGCCCTTTACCGATAACGCTTTTAGACGGCCGGTGGCGATCTCGGCATTCGCTGAAAGGCGTGGGACCAGAGCAACACCGACACCTCGCTCTACCATTCTTTTTATCGCTTCGAGCGACGGCAGCTCGACAGCAATGTTCAGCTTTGTTTTATGTTTCTCAAACGCCTCGATCACTCGCCGTCGATAAGGTGACGGAGCGTTGTGGGCAACAAAGGTCTGATCGCCCAGGTCTTTAACCGAGACTTCCTGTTGGGAAGCGAACTCGTGGCTCGGGGACACGACGAAAACGAGCTCATCGTCCATTACAGGGATCGCCTTGATCGAACTGTCATTCGGCGTAAACGAGATGACCCCAAGCTCCACCTCTCGTGCCGTGATCTGTTTAGGAATGCGGCTGGCGACACCGCGTTGGACCTCAATCTTAATAAGCGGATGCCGACGACGAAACTCCTCGATCACTGGCAGCAGATAAAAAACCGTATGCTCGTTGGCACTGATCGTGACCTTTCCGTGACGGAGGTCGCGCATCTCGGTAATGGCCAACTCGGCACTGTGCCTGAGGTTAAGCATCTGTTTCGCGTATGCGAGAAGAACCTCACCGGCAAAGGTCAAAGTACCGTCTTTTGACGAGCGATCGAACAACTTCTCGCCGATCTCCGACTCGAGCCGACGTATGGCCTGGCTTATCGCGGGCTGGGTCCGATCCAGCACCTCGGCCGCACGCGAAAAGCTTCGTTCTCTCGCGACCGTTACTAGTACCTCGAGCTGGTTAATATCCATTCGTTCTTGATTAGAAGTTTCATTAGATTATCATATGGCACTTTGTATAACCATCCGTGCCTCGGTCCCTATAACCGCTCGGAAAACTGACCTCCTTCGTCAGTTATCTTATGATAATTCTTTGTTATTCTTTTCTATATTCGATTAGTTTGACTTATTAAAGCCTGTTTGTTTAACTTTTCTTAACTTGCTGACTTTCGCACATTTTTGCAGGAGGAAATATGACAGGAAAAAGGATCACGATCTTTGACACTACCTTGCGCGATGGCGAGCAATCGCCGGGCTGCTCGATGTACCTCGAGGAGAAGATATCGATGGCTCGTCAGTTGGAAAGACTTGGTGTCGATGTTATCGAAGCGGGGTTTCCATTCGCATCGGACGGAGATTTTCGCTCGGTGGCGGCAGTCGCCGAAGAGTGTCGCGACACGATAGTTGCCGGACTGTGCCGAACCGTCCCTTCCGATATTCATCGTGCCGCAGAGGCTTTGAGGGATGCGGCCCGGCCGCGTATCCATACTTTTGTCGCCACGTCGGATATACATTTAGAGTATAAGCTAAAAAAATCTCGGGCCGAGGTCATCGATATGACGGCGAAAGCTGTACGGACCGCCCGCGATCACTTTGACGACATTGAATTCTCTGCCGAGGATGCGACCCGAAGCGATGTCGACTTTCTCTGTCAGGTTTTCGAAACTGCCGTTGAATGCGGAGCGACAACCCTGAACGTGCCGGACACGGTCGGTTATACGCTGCCGGGCGAGTATGCGAACCTGGTCCGCACCGTCAAAGAACGCGTCGTCAGGGACCGGGAAATCACGATCAGCGTCCATTGCCATAACGATCTCGGCCTTGCGGTCGCTAACAGCCTTGCGGCGGTCGAGGCTGGCGCGACGCAGGTCGAATGTACCGTAAACGGGATTGGTGAGCGTGCCGGGAACGCGTCGCTCGAAGAACTTGTGATGATCCTTGCCGTACGCGGAGACCAACTGACCTACGATCACAACATCGACACAACTCAGCTGTATCCCTCGAGCCAGTTGTTGTCATCGATCGTTAGTTTCGGCGTTCAACCAAACAAGGCGATAGTCGGGCGTAACGCATTTGCGCATGAAGCAGGCATTCACCAGCACGGCGTTTTGAGCAATCCGCTTTGCTACGAGATCATGACGCCTGAATCGGTGGGCGTTCCAAGGAACAGCATTGTTCTTGGTAAACACTCCGGCCGGCATGCGCTGATTGCCCGTTACGAAGACCTCGGAATCGATCTGTGTGAAGAAGACCTTCAAGAGGTCTATACGCGCTTTGTGGCTCTTGCCGATCATAAGAAGAATGTTTACGATCAAGACCTGCTCGCGATCATGCCAACAAGACTGCCGTCCGCGATCGCGGCGTAATAACGGTTAATTGCTATGAAGATCACCATACTGCCCGGCGACGGTATCGGGCCAGAAGTTTGTAAGCAAGCCGTCAGCGTTCTCGCCGAAGTCGCGAACGCGTTTGACATCTTCATCGAAGCGGACGAACACCTGATCGGCGGTGCGGCAATACGCGGGACCGGTTCGCCATATCCTGCGGAAACTGAAAAGGCTTGTATCGGAAGCGATGCCGTATTACTGGGAGCGGTGGGCTCGCCGGAATTCGATCATCTCCTCCCTGAGGCAAGGCCCGAGGCAGGATTGTTAAAATTGCGGAAGGCCCTCGGTGGATTTGCAAACCTTCGCCCGTCAGCAGCGGTCCCAGCGCTGATCGATTCGTCACCCTTGAGAAAGGAAGTTTTCGCCGGCACCGACCTGCTGATCGTTCGGGAACTGCTAGGCGGCCTTTATTTTGGTGAGCCCAGGGGATTCAGTCCGGATAATGTCGAAGCCCATAACACAATGCGCTATTCGGTGTCAGAGATCGAGCGAGTCGCCCGCGTCGCCTTTGAAGCCGCGCGGAAACGCCGTAAGAAGCTCACCTCTGTAGACAAGGCGAATGTTCTGGAGACCTCACGCCTTTGGCGCGAGACGGTAACACGAATCGGAGCAGCATATCCAGACGTCGAACTCGAACACCTTTTCGTCGACGCGTGTGCGATGCATCTGGTGACTTCTCCCGGGAAGTTCGATGTTATCCTCACGGAAAACCTGTTTGGCGATATTCTTTCAGACGAGGCGGCGGTACTTACCGGTTCTCTTGGCATGCTGCCTTCGGCGACAATTGGCGGCAAGGTAGACCTTTACGAACCGGTTCACGGCTCTGCTCCTGAGATCGCCGGCAGAAATATCGCTAACCCGCTCGGGGCAATTGCGTCAGCGGCAATGTTATTGAGATATTCAGCAGGCCATGAACCTGCCGCCGCCGCGGTGGAGGACGCTATTGGCAGCGTTCTCGATGAAGGCTTTCGCACCATCGATATCGCCGGGCCAGGATGTAAATTCGTAGTTTCAACAGAAGATATGGGTACACTTGTTGCTGAACGGGCTTTAGAATATGCAAACACGAAGCGTGCGTACCACGCGGTCTAGCCCAATGAAAACGCTTTACGATAAGATCTGGGACCGACACCTGGTTCACGAAGAACCAGGAAAACCGTCTCTGATCTATATCGATCTCCATCTTATCCACGAAGTAACGAGCCCGCAGGCTTTTGAGGGATTGCGGCTCGCCGGACGAAAGCTGCGCCGGCCGGATCTGACATTCGCTACCATTGACCACGCGATTCCGACGATCGGCCGCGACTTGCCGTTCAAAGATCCAATTGCCGCCCAACAGGTCACGACCTTGCGCGAAAACTGTCGCGAATTCGGCATAATACTTTACGACCTCGACCATATAGAGCAAGGCATCATACACGTATTCGGGCCCGAGCAGGGCCTGACCCAACCCGGACAAACGATCGTCTGCGGCGACTCGCATACATCGACACATGGGGCCTTTGGTGCCCTGGCGTTTGGTATTGGTACAAGTGAGGTCGAGCATGTTTTTGCGACCCAGTGTTTACAGCAGGGCCGATCGAGGAACTTCAGGATCAATGTTGATGGCGACCTCCCTTTCGGCGTAACGGCAAAGGACGTAATTCTCGGTATTATTAACGAGATCGGAATGGGCGGTGCGACGGGCCATGTGATCGAATACACCGGCTCGACGATCCGGAGCCTTTCGATGGAGGGCCGTATGACCGTCTGCAATATGAGTATTGAGGGCGGCGCGAAGGCGGGCCTTATTGCTCCGGACGAATCAACCTTCGAATACATCAAGGGAAGAACGTTCGCTCCGACAGGGGATGATTGGGACAGGGCCGTAGACGAGTGGAAAACTCTCACGACCGACGAGGGGGCCAGTTTTGACAAGTTTGTAAATATCAGCGCCGCAAGCCTAGCCCCCTTCGTAACTTGGGGCACTTCTCCCGACATGTCTACAAAAATATCAGGCAGGGTTCCCGACCTTAGCGACGCACGTGACGAGAATGAGGCCCGATCATTCGAAAGAATGTACCGGTATATGGGCGTTAAGCCATCACAACGGATCGAAGATATAAGGATTGACCGCGCATTCATCGGCTCGTGCACAAACTCGCGAATTGAGGACCTTCGCGAGGCCGCAAAGGTCGCCAAAGGCTACCAGATCAGCGACCGCGTCAAGGCTATGGTCGTGCCAGGCTCTATGCAGATCAAGAAGCAGGCCGAGGATGAAGGCCTTGCCAGGATATTCATCGACGCCGGATTTGAATGGCGTGACGCAGGATGCTCGATGTGCCTTGCAATGAATGATGACATTCTACAGCCGGGTGAACGCTGCGCGTCGACCAGTAACCGCAATTTCGAGGGCCGCCAAGGCCGCGGCGGGCGAACTCACCTGGTATCGCCGATGATGGCCGCGGCCGCCGCAATAGCGGGCCATTTTGTGGATGTCAGGGACTGGGACTTTAAGGACTAAAACTCGTGAAGAAATTTGAGACTTTTACCGGGATCGCAGCTCCGCTGTTTCGAGCGAATATCGACACGGATCAGATCATCCCGAAACAATTCCTCACACGGATCGCACGAACGGGCTATGGTGCATTCCTCTTTAATGATTGGCGATTCGATCCCGATGGAACGCCGAAACAGGATTTTGTCCTGAATCAGGCTCGTTTTTCCGGCACATCAGTATTAGTGGCAGGCCCAAATTTTGGTTGTGGTTCTTCGCGTGAACACGCTCCGTGGTCTCTTCTGGATTACGGCTTCCGGACAGTGATCGCTCCGAGTTTTGGTGACATATTCTTCAATAACAGTTTGAAGAACGGCCTGCTCCCCGTTCGCCTGAACGAAGATTTGGCCGCAGAGATCGCCGACAAGGCTGAACGCGAGATCGGCTATTCTCTAACAATTGATCTCGAGAATCAGTCAATTTCTGACGCTAGCGGCAAGATCTCGTCCTTTGAGATCGATGAATTTCGGCGTCATTGCTTGATGAATGGACTTGACGACATTGGGCTCTCGCTGCAGCATGAGGACAAGATCGCGGCATTCGAAGCAAGAGCCGGTCGCTGATCCCGCTACCTATTAGCCGACTTAGGCGAAAATAAGCTAAAATAAGGCGTTTTCGACAATTAGGCTAATTTATGGGCTTTTCTACTGTAGCAATTCACGCGGGCAACGAACCTGACCCTGCAACCGGTGCCGTCAGTGTTCCGATATATCAAACTTCGACGTATGCACAGGACGGTCTCGGCCGTCATAAGGGTTACGAATATGCGCGTACCCAGAACCCGACACGGAGTGCTCTTGAGCGGAACATTGCTGCTCTCGAGGGCGCCCGTTTCGGATTTGCGTTTGCTTCGGGCATGGCGGCCATCGATACGACGCTTAAGCTAGTCAAGGGGGGCGAACACGTAATTCTAGGCGACAATACATATGGAGGCACGTTTCGATTATTTAACAGGATTCTGAGGGATTACGGCATCGAGTTCGATCTCGCGGACACGTCCGACGTCTCGGATCTTGAACGAGCGTTTAAGCCCAACACAAAGATGGTTTTCGTCGAGACGCCCACCAATCCCGTAATGACTGTTACTGACCTTAAGGCCGTGTCCGAACTTGCGCACGCACGAGGAGCTAAGGTCGTCTGCGACAATACTTTTATGTCGCCGTATTTTCAGCGGCCTATCGAACACGGTGTAGATATTGTGGTTCATTCGACGACCAAATACCTTAATGGGCATTCAGACAGTGTCGGTGGTTTTGTTGCCCTAAATGACGAGAAAGACGCTGAGTGGATAGGTTTTGTTCAGAATGGTATAGGTGCCATTCTATCGCCGTTCGACTCGTTCCTTGTTCTTCGGGGAACAAAAACGCTGGCAGTGCGAATGGAAGCCCATGATAGAAACGGTCGTGTGGTAGCGAACTTCCTTACCGAACATCCGCGCGTTCAAAAGGTCTATTATCCGGGGCTTGTTTCGCATCCCCAGCACGAATTGGCAAAACGTCAGCAGAGTGGCTTCGGTGGCATGGTATCTTTTGAAACAGGTTCGCTTGAGAACGCACGCAAAGTGCTCGAGAGTGTTAAACTCTGCACTCTCGGTGAGAGTCTCGGCGGGGTTGAAAGTCTAATTTCGCACCCGGCGTCGATGACTCACGCATCCGTACCTGAGGAAACACGTGCTAAACTAGGCATCACCGATGGGTTGGTAAGGATCTCGGTAGGTATAGAAGACGTAGAGGACATTATCGAGGACCTCGACCAGGCACTGGGCTCGTAACAACTTCGTTCGGCTCGGGTTGAAAAAACCTGACGAATCGCTAAACTTTGAAAGTTACGCTTGTTGTTTATGTTCACGGTTGAAACACACGCTACATCACACATTGGCCGCGTCCGCAAGGGCAACGAGGATAACTACCTTTTGCTCAACATCTCGAAAGAGAAAGCGTGGACCAGTTCACAGGCGGATGGTGAATTCGTGATCGAATCTCAAAAGTTTGAGATCGACGGGAACGGCGTGGTTATGGCAGTATCGGACGGAATGGGCGGTGCACTCGCCGGCGAGGTGGCCAGCACCATGGCGGTCGAGACCGTCAGCGAAAAGCTCCTCGACCATGATACCGAGAACACACTCACACCTGAAGAGCAGGACCATTATCTGATCACCCGTCTTTACGACGCAACCGTATTTGCCAATTATCTCATCCATACACAGGGGCGCACCGATCCCCAGTTCCAAGGAATGGGAGCCACCTTTACCGGGATTGGTGTGACGCCGCAGGCGGCGGATATCATTCAGGTGGGCGACAGCCGTGCCTATCTGGTGCGCGGCGGCCGGATATATCAGGTAACAAAAGATCAGTCTCTTGTTCAGCAGCTGATCGATGCCCAGCAGATATCGGCCGAAGAAGCTGAAACACATACTCTCAAGAACGTCATACTGCAGGCTCTCGGAGCCCAGAACGAGATCTATCCAGTATCGGCACGGGTTGCTCCCCATCGCGATGATGTCTTTGTCCTTTGCAGTGACGGCCTGTCAAACAAGGTCGGTGCGGGAGAGATACAACAGCTTGTGCTGGACAATTTCGACCAGTTGCAGGAAGCATGTGCGGAACTGGTAAGGCGTGCAAATGAAAATGGCGGTGAAGACAATATCACTGTTGTGATCGCGAAATTTACGGGTGACGGCCTGCCTGAAGCGACAGAGGAAGGAGTGAAGCTTGAACTGCTCGATCTGGGCGGAATTCATGATACCGCCGATCAAACCCAGGACGAGCACGATACCGAAGAGATCCCTTAGTCGTTTCTCCATTCGGGCAGTTCATTTGTGACCCGCCGGACATAAATAGAGGAACCTCTAACTTCAACAACCTCTACTTTTTCCCCCTCGATCAACTCACTCTCACCCTCGACCGGAAACGCGGTCCAGGTTGAACCGTAGACTTTTACGGCCCCTTCGCTCAAGGCTCCTTTACTGGCAAGCGTGACCGTGCCGATCTTCCCTGGTAGCGCGTCTACACCTGTCATAACCCTGTCACCGTCGGCATGTGAGAAATAGTTAGCGAAGATCGTCCTCGACATAGCCGTGAGAGCGACCGAGATCACTGCAAATACCAGAAACTGAAGCAGGAAACCACCGCCCAGCATTCCGACCAGGGCCGCCGCGACAGCGCCTATCCCAAACCAAAGGAGTACGAACCCAAGCGTGAAGACCTCGGCAATGATCAGGCCGACGCCCAGCACCAGCCACAAGATCCATGCATATTGATCCATAAAAAATCGTGAGAAACTCCGGCTAAATCATAGCACAGGCATTTTTGAAACGGTTGGACATGAGTGATAATCTCTACTCGTGCTGGGGTGGCGGAATTGGTAGACGCCCAGGACTTAAAATCCTGTGTCCTTAGGGACGTACGGGTTCGATTCCCGTCCCCAGTACCAAATATGCTCGAGCGGCGAAGGACATTTGGTTCTTCGCCGTTTGTGTTCTGGTACGATTGTTGCGGACAGTCAAAGGTAGAGGCACTTATGAATCAAATGAATCTCGCTTTTTCGCTGGCCGCGATCGTCGTTCTGATGGGAATTTCACCCTGTGTATTCTCCCAAAATCAACGCGTGCTCTCACAGGCTGAGAAGACATCCGGAGATCGCTTCACGTTCTCGGCAAGGACGCCGCGTGGGGCGGTCGTCTACTCGACACGTCGCCCGTCCACATACGTTCTACGTGCGATTGACAAGGGCCTAACAGACCTCTTTGCAGTCGCCCGAAAGAACCGTTACCGAAACCGATTGAATTACTCCGACTATACGATCTACGTTGCAAAAGCTGACCGTACGAAAGACGCAGACGGAAACCACTCTCCTGCGATTGCGATTCCTTCGGCACAATATGCCGGAACCGTTTTCGACAAAGGTGGGTACATGTACGTTGCCGGCATGGTGATCTCGAACGAGCCCCCCGCGTTTCTTGTGCCTGACCACGATCAGAACGTTGATCACCTTTCAGATTACGTTCGGTACGAAGGCGAGCACCTCATACTTTATCACAATGATCGTCGGCTCTATTCAGCAACGGCCGATCATAGTCGGGGCGGATCGCACCCGATATTACGCTAGATCTAGAACCGCCGATTTGGTGCATCCACTAACCCAAACGGTCGCTTTGATCAAATTTTTGTTGCCCGAGAGGGTGCTTTTTGGGGATTTTGTGCATCCAAGGATCATTGGCACGGTCATTGCTATTTAGGATCGCGGCTGCCCAAGGCGGTCGTGAATAAGACGGAGAGCTCTTATGCGACGCATTGCATGCCCCGCGAAGATTGCGGCACTGGCAGTTCTGATCTTTGTTAATTCGACATGGTCTCAGTCCGACTCGATCTACCGGCTGCCAGCCGGCACCAAGATTCGGCTAAGAATGGACGCGGAGATCAATTCGGCAGTATCGAGCATTAATGACACATTCATTGCGTTTGTGGCAAGGCCGGTGTTGAACCGCGACGTCGTGGCCATTCCGACCGATACGATCATCGAGGGCCGGGTGACGGGTGTCTCGCGGGCGTCGTCAGGTGGTCGAAATGGGCGGCTCGATGTGACGTTTGAATCGCTCAAGTTCGGCAACGCAACCCGACGCATTGAGGGAGATATAACGGCCCCGATTCGGGCTGAAACGGGTGGCGCCTTCCGATTTCTTACGATACTGGGTGGAGCCGCCGCCGGCGCGGTTGTTGGCTCGGCAAATTCAAAGACCGGGGCCCTGATCGGCCTGGGTATCGGAGCGGGAGCGGGAACCGGAATTGCGATGCTCAGAAAGGGCAAAGAAGTAAGGATCAGGAAGGATGAGGAATTCGAGATCGAACTCAAAAAAGAGGTCCTTCTGCCCGTGATCGATTATTGAAAAGTTTTAAGTTTGGCCGTTGGCGAGAACCTATGGCCATATTGAGAAAGTCCGGCGTGAAGGGGAGAGCACGCCGGGCTTTTTCTTATCTAAAACTCCCCTCCTTACGCGGCGTTAGCACTCGCGGCGTTCTGCCAGGCCAGAACGAGGGGTGGCAGTTACTGCTTTTAGGGAACTGACGGGGTGGTTCTCTCCTCGCCGACTCAGCTTATCGCTAATCGCTATAAGGTCGCGATCTCATCGCCATCGGCGTCCACAAACACCAAGAGTGATTCGCCAACAACATGGTTCTCTTCATCGAGGTCGGTTGCTCGGCGTCGCTTGAGACCAACTGCGACGACCTCTTTAGGGTCACTCCTATCCCATCGATCGGGCTCCCGTCTAATAGTAATGATCCAATCGCCTGTATTGTTCTGCTCAATGAGCACATCGTTGACCGAGCGGCAATCGGGACAAGGGTAGTCGATCTCGAGATAGCTCATCTGCTTTTCTTTCCAGTTTTTGAGAATGAACCGTCGAGCCACTTCACTTTCGAGCATGCAGGCCTTCTCTCGCAGCCGTGAAGCGAGAACTTCATCCGGCTCACCCAGTTCCCTACGATAAGCACCGCACGTGTGAATGTGTCCGCCAAATGCATAGCCTGAAGTTATCTGACGAACATCAAGCAATGTTTGCTTCGGCGGAGGTGGCAATATCTGCACCCTGATCTGGCTTTTTGGCTCCTTTTGAATAAACCAGAAATACCAAACTGCGCCGAGTGCAAAACACACCGCCGCCACAATGCGATAGGACAGATTACGTGCGACAAGTTTTCTCATTCTGTGCTCTCTGACGTGTACTGCGATGCTAAAGACCGACAAGACGTGTGCTGTTGCCACGTTCGTGAGCCCCTTTACTTTTGAGGTTGTCTGGCCTTTTGCACCATCTCACGGATCTCGGCTGAGAGTGTCGGCACGTGAAAAGGAACACCGTCGCGGATCGTCCATTCGATGCCGCCGGTCTTCACTGCCTTTCCGTCTCGGATCTCTTCGACGCCGAGCGGTGAAAGCACCTTGAAATTCTCCAGCGGATTGCCGTTGACGACGATCAGGTCGGCTTTGTAACCGACGCGAATTCGCCCGAGCGTGTCTTCTTTGCCGAGGATCTTCGCCCCGTTGCTAGTCGCGTGCTGAATGACCTTTAGCGGATGAAAACCGGCCTCCTGATGAAGTTCTAGTTCGCGGATCAGGCCAAAGCCGTACATCTGATAGATAAACCCGGCGTCCTCGCCGGTGCCGATCACGCCGCCCTTTTTTTCAAAGTCGTAAACCGCCTTCATCCAGATGCGGTAGTTCTCTTTCCAAAAAGATTCGTCCGTCGAGCTCCAGCCGATAAAGTAAGAACCGTGATTCGCGGGATTTGGCTTGAAATATTCCTCGAGCACGGGATGCAGATATTCGGCGAATGCCGGATTGGTCTGTGCGCGCTGAAGGTCGCGTGATGCTTCATAGATCACAAGCGTCGGGTCCCACGCCACGCCGGCGGCGACCATCCCGTCGAGGACCTTATCGAGCCTTGCCGGGTCGGCTTCACGCCACAGCCGGCCCGCATAACGAAAGCGGTCGACCTCGTTGTTGTAGTTATAGCCGGAGGGAAAATTCTGCCGTCCCGACTCGATAGCGGCGTCCGGGATTCCGTACCAATGTTCGATCGAGGTCGTGCCGCCCTTGATATCGTCCCAGGCGTTGGTCTCCTCGACGCCAACGTGGTGCATGACCCGCATTCCCTGCTTTTTGGCTTCGTCCATCATCGCCGCCATCAGGTCGCGGTCCATTGTATAAAGCTTGATGCCGTCATAGCCGGCTGCTTTCAACTCGCGGACGCGCTGACGCACCTGTTCGGCAGTGTTCTGGTTCGGGCCCGGAAAGCCGCCGTACGGAAATATCTTCGGCCCGACGAGCGTGCCCGCGTTGATCTGGTCGCGGTAGCCAAGCACCTTGGGATTTGCCCATGCATCTCGAACGGTCGTGATGCCGCACATGAGCCACATTTTCGTCACGTACTCGACGGGCATCGGCTTCCCTCCGCGTTCATCCTGAGTGTGTCCGTGAAGGTTGATCAGCCCCGGCAGAACGTACTTGCCCGTCGCATCGATCTCGAGATCGCCTTTTTCGGGCCGCTTTGCGGTTCCCTCTTTTACGGCGACGGGATCGAGGCTAGCGATCTGCGTAATAATATCGTTCTCGATGACGATGTCGAATGGCCCCGCGGCCGGCTTGCCGCTGCCGTCAACGACCATCGCGTTACGGACGACGATCCGCTTCAGCCTTTTGCCTGAAAAAGAGGCCGGCGACGCCTGAGGCAACGCCTGCGAACAAAGGAACGAAACAAGGATCGCGCACGCCGCGACCATTCTAATGACGTGATTTTTCATATTCTTCCGGACACCGGTTTGCGGGAACTTTCTACACATCATAAAATAGTTCTTTTAATAAAACACGCATAGATTCAACTATTCGGAGAATAAAATAATGGCTGCAGGTAGAAACAAAGTTACGGTCGTCGGAGCCGGTAATGTCGGCGCGACCGCTGCTCATTGGATCGCGAGCAAAGAGCTCGCGGATGTTGTATTGGTCGATATCGTCGAGGGCACGCCGCAGGGCAAAACCCTCGATCTCGCACAGGCCGCACCGATCGACGGTTTTGACGTCAAGCTGGTCGGCTCTAATTCGTACGAAGAGACCGCGAATTCCGACGTCGTGATCATCACGGCCGGATTGCCGCGTAAACCCGGCATGAGCCGCGACGACCTGCTCAAGACCAACTCTGACATCGTCAGCTCGGTCACGGACGAGGTCGCCAAGTACTCGCCGAACGCTTTCATAATCGTCGTCTCAAATCCGCTCGACGCAATGACCCAAGTCGCATTTCGCCGTTCGGGCTTCCCGAAGAACCGCGTGATGGGAATGGCCGGTGTTCTCGACGCCGCACGCATGCGCTGCTTCCTGGCTGAGGCTCTCAACGTCTCTGTCGAGAATGTCACCGCGTTCGTCCTCGGCGGACACGGCGACACGATGGTCCCGCTGCCGCGTTACTCGACATGTGCCGGCATCCCGATCACCGAGCTTCTGCCCAAAGAAACGATCGACGCCATCGTCACGCGTACCGCCAACGGCGGTGCCGAGATCGTCGGCCTTTTGAAGACCGGTTCGGCTTATTACGCACCGAGCCTCGGCGCGGTCGAGATGTGCGAAGCGATCCTCAAGGACAAGAAAAAGATCCTGCCGTGCGCGGTCTTCCTCGAAGGCGAATACGGCATCAGCGGCCTTTTCGTCGGCGTCCCGGTCAAACTCGGCAAGAACGGCATCGAACAGATCATCGAGATCAGCCTGACAGGCAACGAGCGTGCCGCACTCCAGAAGAGTGCCGCCGCGGTTCAGGAACTGGTCGATATTCTCAATATTTGAAGTTCCTTGACGTAACCATTGATCGCAAAGGCTCTTATGCAGATAAGGGCCTCTTTTGTGTCTGCATGTCAACTTCAATTTGCTTGTCCCATATCTCACGCGCGCAGCTCGCACTTCCCAAGGACTATCTTCGCGTCCCTTGCGGGCTTTGCGTTTGGATCGCGTCATAGATTAATTCGCCACCGGCGTTCAGCATTCAGCATTCAGCTCTGCGTTGGAAGCGGTCTGAGGTCGGATTTCACCACAGAGACCACAGAGACCACAGAGAACAAACGTTTTCATATTTCCACCTTTTCACTTTTTGCCTTTTTCCCGATTCCCCTTTTCCCCCTATGCTTGCTGTCCGGCGTTTTTCGCTTTTTCCCCCGCGGTTCAGCTTAGTTTACAGCGAAGGCGTCACTGTAAATGCACTAAATACAATGTTTAGGGGTTTCGCCGCTTAGCCGGCCTATTCAGCGTCGAAAACTACGATGGCCACGATATGACCACGATATGACCACGATCCGGCCACGACGTGGCCATCGAAAAGTCGCCTCGAACGGCCGTTTGCAGGGCCCTTCGGCCCCGCATCGTCGCATCGTGGCATATTAGCGATCAAATTGAAATACCGATCCGCCGTTAACGTCGCAGAACGCCGATAAATCTAACGCGGGTTCTGACTATTTCTTTGCGATCTCCCGGATGTCAAGCTGCTGGATCAGCGGTGGATTTTCAGGGCTGAGGGTAAAATATACCTCGATATCGATCTTTTCGCCAACGATCAGGAAGCGGCCACGGAGCTGATTCTCAGGCACCATTTCCTTTACCTCGACGATCTTCCCGGCCTTGGCCCAAAGTGCCGCGTATTCTTTCTTCAGCAGATCGACTGGGTGGTCCGGGAAGAAATTCTCGGCGAAGATGCCGCTTTTTTCACCGGTTTCCCATGCCGGAATGACCTTGAGCAGCTCGGCTTTGCGTTTGGAAAGGATGTCCGAGACGGGCAACTGCCGCGGCTTTAGGCCCGCCTCACGGATCATCAGGTCGAGGACCTGCAGATTTACATTGCCGAGGCTTGCATAGGTCACGTTGCCAAACGCCACGACGCCGATGCCGTATTCGGGCATGACACGCCACTGGCTGCCGAATCCAGGAAGACCTCCGCTGTGACCGAGATAAACACGGCCCTCGCAATCGCGAAGCCACCCGAGCCCGTAAGAATAAGCACCAGCGGTCGCACACACGCGCCCTCCGGGATATGTAAAATTAGGACTTAGACTATTGAAGCGCCACGGATGATGCATCTCGCGGACCGAGGCTCGCTTTACCGGGCCGGTCTCGGCCGCGTTCGACGGCGGCCACGCTGACAGGTGAAACGCCATGTATTTACTAAACTCATCGATCGACGAGATCATGCTGCCCATCGCACCCCACGAGCCGTCCGGCGTGTCGTGCAGCAGCGTTTCTTCGTTCCAACGTTCACGCTGCCAGCGGTAGCCGTGGGCGAGTTTCTCGGGCGCGACATTGGCAAATTCCCACTCCGAGGTCGTCATGCCGAGCGGCCGCCAGATATTCTCGCGTATGTACCGCTGATATGGCATGCCTGAGACCTTGGTGACAATTCGCCCCAGCAGGGCAAAGCCGAGATTGGCGTATTCGTAGGCGATCCCCGGCGGGTTTGAGAACGAGATCTGGTTTTCGATCAAATCGGACAGTTCCTTGTTAGTGTCCGCGAGTTGGCGGTCGCCCCACGGATTATCCTCGGGAAACCCGGCACCGTGCGTGAGCAACTGTCGGATCGTGATGTGGGTCGAATCGGCGGTCGGGTACTTGAGTTTTTTCATCTCAGGCACATAAAGATACGCCGGATCGTCGAGATTGAGTTTTCCGTCGTCGCGGAGTTTGAGTATCGCCATCGCGGTAAAACTCTTGCTCATAGATGCAATGCGAAACAGCGACTGCGATGTCACGGGAATTTTCTTCTCTATATCGGTGAACCCGCCGCTGCCAGCGTAAACGAGTTTGCCGTCCACAACTATACCGAATGCTATACCGGGAAAATGGTTCCTTGCGGCGTGATCCTTGTAGATCTTGTCGATCGCGGGAAAAGTTTGTTTGATCTTGTCGAGCCTGGCGGGATCTGTAAATTCGGCGCTCTTATATGCCGGGTCGAACGCCACCGCGGTCGGTTGTTTTACCTGGCCGAACACTGAAACACTAATGACGAAAAGTATAATTGCGGATGTGTTTATTTTCATTGGTTAGTCGTCGTGCCGTAACGCGGCAGCCGGATAACAGTCAACATATCAAAGGAGTTGATCTAAGCCAACGTCGGGTGAGCGACGGCTTGCGGCGAATTGATGATCTTTGTGCACTTTTTGGTTCGGCAAAGCGTCTAAATATCAGGAATATTGAGTTGGAGGTAGATATATGAAAAGGCACTTTTTCTTTTACGCTATCCTGATCCTGTCATTTTTTGCAGTTGTGACCAGTCCGGCGTTCGGTCAAAGAGCAACGACATTCACCGGCACCGCGATCATTTATGGCTCGGGTATGAATACGCGCACAACGTCGCGAACCTTTACCCTGACCGTTAACGGCCAAACATCGCCCGCGGATCGCTCCCGATACCTTGAAACTCTCGCGAATGGCGGCCAGGACGCCCTAAAGGACGCTCTGAGAAACAATGATCTCGGCCGGTTTGCGCTCGGAGG
>CAYSMU010000001.1:9508-17783 GCA_964432145.1 uncultured Chloracidobacterium sp. | reverse complement strand
GTCGGCAATAGGCTCGGGGCGGTTGCGGTCGATCAGGTCGAGGGCAAGACCCGGGTGCGGGCCGTGTTCGAACGCTGGATAGGTTTCGGTGAACTTCGCGGCGGCTACCGTTCGGTCGATTATCCGTTCGGGTATGTAGAGGTGATCGTCGATCCCAAAACTGGTAAAGGCGACGGAACGTTCTTCCCGGCGGCGCGCGTGCGTTTTAAGACCGGAAAAAACGGCAGTGCGGACACGGTCGAGATCGAGGATTTCGGCACGTGGCCGAGCCGTCTAATGGGCGTAGTAATGCGCGGACGCAGATTGTAGAAGACGTTGCTTACTCGTTTAACATGACCTCGACGGGGTCAAGGCCGGCGGCACGCCAGGCGGGGTAAAGAGCTCCGACCAGGCTGCCGCCCATCGCTATCGCGACAGCAGTAAGTAACCATCCCCGGCTGAATTCGAAAGAAAGGTCGAAACTGTTGCTGATCAAATACGACGCCGCTGTCGATGCGATAGCTCCAAGCACGACCCCAAGCACGCCTATCAGAAATGCCTCGCCCTCGATCACGCGAACAATAAAGGCCCGCGACGAGCCGAGCGATTTGAGAATGCCGATCTCCTTTCGGCGTTCGGTGATCGTGGTATACATCGACAGCAGCACAAAGATCGTCGAGACAAACGCGCCGAGAGCGACCAGCACACGGAGGAATGTATTGAGTCCAGGGATGCGGTCCTGCGCATCTGTGACGAGGTCGCTGGTGAGGCTGATCTTGTTGCCGGGCAGTTCGGCGTTGATCTTAGCAGCGACCGCTGCCGGATCGTAACCCGATTTGAGCTTTACGAGAATATATGTGCATTTGTCGGTCTGCAGTGCGTCCTGCAGGGCCGCAAGCGACATCTTGATACGCGCTCCGGATGGCGGTGAAAAGACGCCAACGATCGTATAGGGCTTGTCGCCGAAGAGAGGATAGCTGTCACCGATCTTAAGTCCGCCCGATGCCAGCTGGCGTTCGTCCATGATGATCTCATCATTCGATACGGGTGCGCGGCCGGCGACGAGGGTCATTTCGTTCATCTCTGCGAACGGTTTCCAGTCGACCCCGTCGATCTGCCTGAGGCCCCAGCGGCTCTTCGAGTCGGGCGAGAAATAACGTATTACGGGAACTGTCGCCGCCACGCCCTCGACCTGCAGCAGCCGCGACGCATAGCCGACGTTAACCGAAGTATTCGAGCTCGTCGCCTCCATGCCGCCCGGGCGGGTGAAAACGATCTCCCCTTTCCAGTTCGCTGCCCGCTTGGCCATATCGTTGGTCATTCCGCGCGCCAGGCCCGTAAACAGGATGACGAGAACCACACCGAGAGCGACACCGATCACGCTTATCAGCGTTCGAAAGGGACGGACCTTTAGATTTGCGAAGACGAGTTCGAGCATTGGCGAGCGATCAATAGCGTTTGCGGTACATCTTGCCCTTGCGGAGCAGTATCTTGCGGATCGACCAGGTCAGTGCGACCGAGAACAGAAGCAAACCCCACGCACCAGCTGCCGTCCGCCATGCCCATTCCCATTTGCCGCGAAACGTCCCGAGGATCGACCCGACCGCGATCCCAAAGCTGGCAAAAGCTACGAGAGCATTCAGGAATTTGCCATTCTCGATGTATTTCGAGATAAGGACCGGTAAATAAGCGGTAAATTCTCCGACCATTCTGGGTATGCGTTTGATGTCGTCTGTAAAGGTCCGGGTCTCTTCCCCGGCACCGACAAGCAATACGCCGTGCCGCATCGCGAAGAGATTAAAGAGTACTGAGATGACCGAGAAAAGTACCGAGATCGCGAACGCCCGTTTACGGGCAATGCCATCCTGCGACGCCGCGAAGAGATCAAAGAAATAACGCTCCTGGGCGTAGTGCGTGAGAAACTCAACCGAGTGGCTAAACGCCGGCAGCAATATTGAAACAATGACATTTGCCTGCCAAAATGGGGTCGCACGGCGAAATGACTGTACCACGGCACCTGCGAGGCCGGTAGTGATAAAGCGAAAGACGAGTTCGACGGCGACCGCCGTCAGGGTAACTATCCAGCTTTCGCGGCTTGCCTGATAGACCGTGTAGTAAAAGGAAGCACGAACGACAGCGCCCAAAAAGGCGGCTTTCCAATTCCATCGCGTAACAAGCTGAAGCGGATGACGTATCAGGTTTCGGAGCACGTCCGACACCTCGATTTGTTCGTCCCACACCTCCTCCATGTCGTCGGCATCGGCGATCGAATGGTGGATCTCGTCTGAAACTGACATTGGCGGAACTGTTTCCCTTTCCATAAGCTTTGACGAGTTACAGTCCTCGCCGTAAGAAAACCTGCAAACAGGTTCTCAGTTCTCAAAACAGCCGTTTTCCCGAAGGAAAACGAAAACGGTTATTCTATCACACGCGATTATTGTTTCCCCTATCGGGAAGACAGCAGGAGGTCAACGAGTACGATATGAGTCTAACATAATCGACAGCCGTCGATGGCAACGAAAAAGTATGAAAAATGCTCAAAAAAGATGTCATAAATGATATTTCGGCGGTGTGTTGCTCATAGATAACGGGAATAATCCCACACGCACCGCTACATTGGAGACGCAATTATGAGTTGGTTATATACGATCGTTTTCGCCGGCCTTGTACTTTCATCGCAGGGAAATTCCGCAACAAATGCTGAGCCCGGAACGGTTTGCGAATCACCCTCGACATACGCCGCAGTTGCCGCGCAAGACGAAACCGAGAAATTTGAACAGAGCTATCCGCTCAACGCAAACGGCCGCGTTAACGTCTCGAACGTTAATGGCTCGGTCACGGTCGAGGCTTGGGACCGCAATGAGGTCAGGCTCGAATACACGAAGATCGCTGACAGCAAAGAGCGGCTCGCTGACGTTGAGATACGAATCGAATCTAGGGCCGACTATTTCAGCGTTGAGACCGACTATGGCAATTGGCGAAAGAGTGGCGACCGTTGGAGATCCGGAAAGCTGAATGTCGAGTTTAAGCTGATGGTGCCTCGCGGGGCGACGCTGAACGAGATCGAGACCGTTAACGGCTCGGTTGCTGTTTCAAATTTCACTAACTTTACCAAGGTGTCTGCCGTCAACGGCTCGGTCAAAGCAACCAACCTGCGGGGCACGGCACGGCTGTCGACGGTTAACGGCGAGGTCGACGCAGACTTTGACCGTCTGGAGAGCGGCTCACGGATCTCGCTCGACACGGTTAACGGCAAGGTCAGGTTGACGATCCCGTCCGATTCGAACGCGACGCTTCGGGCTGATTCGCTTAACGGAAATATCGTGAACGATTTTGGCCTGCCGGTACGAAAGGGCAAGTATATCGGTCGCGATCTGTACGGCAAGATCGGGTCTGGTGAAGTTCAGATCAAGCTCGACAGCGTTAACGGCGGCCTGACCGTTAACCGAAAGAACGACGGCAAGTCCCTGAGCCCCGCGGTCAATCTCCTTCCGCAGAAGGAAAAGGATGACGATGATTGGGAAAAAGACGATCCCGATCTGGCGGGCTCCAAGGCAATGAAAGCGAATAAAGACATTGCCAAGGCCGTAAAGGACTCGCAAAAAGAATCGGCGAAAGCAATTGCCAGTGCTCAGGCAGCGATATCCGTGATCGAACCGGTCATCTCGAGTGTTACGTCCGAATCGATCAAACTGTCGGCCGATGCCCTTGCGAAGTCGGCTGAGGTGCTGAAGTCGAAGAACCTTCAACGCCAGATCGAGAATTCGCAGCTAATGCAGCGTGACGCGCTTGCGCGTATCGCTAATATCGGTTTTTCATCGCCGATGCCGCATATCGAGAAGAAAAGCGGCGTTTTCGTTGTGAAGGGCACTCCAAAGGTGTCGATAGATGCAAATGGCTGCTCGGTTAAGGTCCAGGGCTGGGATAGGTCCGAGGTCCAGTACCGTGTTGTACAGTTTGGCGATCAGCGAAATCGGCAACCACTCAAATTTCGCGAGGATCACAGCGAAACAGCCGTCAATATAATCGTCGAAAACCCGGACGGCCGTCGCGGCGGTTTTTTTGGCGATGTGACAAGAACACGGATCGAGGTCTTCGTTCCGCGTAAGGCCAACCTTAAGGTCGTCTCCGAAGGCGAGCTTCGCGTCGAAGGCGTAACAGGCGAGATCGAGCTAAAGGGTTCGGATGAACCTATCAACATTCGCGACGTCGACGGAAAACTCAAGGTGACCAATTCGGACGGAATGATCCGCGTGATCGGCTTCCGGGGCGAGATCGATGCCGAAACATCTGACGGCATGATCAACCTGGAAGGCGAATTTCGGCGACTCAATGCTCGCGGCAGCGATGGTTCGATCAGCCTTACTCTGCCTGAAGGCACGTCTGCCGATATCGAGGCTAATTGTAACGAATTAAAAGGCGATGGCATTGCTCTCACCCGGGTTAGCTCGACCGAGGAAAAGACCAAATATCGAGTCGGCAGCGGCGGCCCCCTCTTCCAGATCCAGACGGACGGTGAGATACAGATCCGCGGTACCGGGATGCTGCGAGAAAGCTATTAATGCGACCGGCCGGGACATCCAATAGATGGCTCGGCCGTACTTTTTGAAACTTTCTGACCAATTTCCCGTTCAAGTCAATGTCCGGTACAAGAATAGTACTTTCTTTCCTGAGTTTTAGGTGCAGTCATGAAGAAATTTGCTTGCCTTTTCGCTATCATCCTTTTTTCTATCACCGTCAGATCGCAGCCGACCGGGACATCAGAAACCAACGGCAACGGCAAGCCCGCAACGACGACCGTTGAAGCGTTGAAAAAGAGCGGAGTCGCGATTCCCCCTGAGAAATTGAGACCGGTCTCGATACCAAAACTCTCGGTCCCGATCGTGATCGACGGACGGCCCGACGAGGAAGCGTGGAAGACGGCGGCCGTCTTCAAAGACTTTTACCAGACCTATCCCGGCGACAATACCGCCCCGTCGAAGCCGACCGAGGTCCTCGTAATGTACGACGAGAAGAATCTCTACATCGCCTTCAGGTGTTGGGATGAGAAGGACAAGATCAGAGCAACTGTCGCAAAGCGCGACAACGTGTTCGGCGAGGACAATGTACGCGTCTGGCTCGACACATACGACGACCGGCGACGCGCCTACGTACTTGGGTTTAACCCCCTGGGTATCCAGCAGGACGGGATCTTTACAGAGGGCCAGGGCGCCGACTTCTCCGTTGATATAGTAATGGAGTCAAAAGGCATCATTGAGGATTGGGGATGGTCGGTCGAGGTAATGATACCCTTCAAGTCGATCAGATATAAGACGGGAAAGGGTACGTTGTGGGGATTTAACGCCGCGAGAAACATTGACCGCTTTAATGACGAATTTGATCAATGGCTGCCCGACGACCGCAACGTCTCCGGGTTTCTCACCAAACACGGAAAGATCAGCGGCCTCGACAACATCAAGTACGAAAGAACGCTCGAGGTGGTCCCATCGATCACCCTCAGCGAAACGGGAAGTCGTGTTCAGGCTAACAACGTACCGGCAGGCCGATTCGTAAATCAGCCGATCAAGCCTCAGCTCGGTGTCACGCTAAAATATACTCTGACGCCGAGCATCACTCTGGATGCGGCGATAAATCCGGATTTTGCAGAGATCGAGGCAGACGCTCCGGTGGTAACGGCCAATCAGCGGTTCCCGATCTTCTTTGAAGAAAAACGGCCCTTCTTCCTCGAAGGAGTAGATATCTTTCGCTCGCCGCTGCAGGTCTTTTACTCAAGGAACATTGTCGATCCCGACTTTGCGGTTAAACTCTCGGGCAAATCGGGCAAAAACTCTTTTGGGATCCTCGCGGCCTCGGACAAGGCTCCCGGCAATTACACGGAAAACGAACGCACGCTGAACGCTCAGTGCCGCGAACGACAACGCCTGGACCCCACCATCCAATGCTCGCGGGACGAATTTCTTGACAAGAACGCCCTCTTCGGTGTGGTCAGGCTAAAACGGGACTTTGGCGCCGAAAACAACCTCGGTTTTTTTGCGACATATCGAGGGTTTCCGGAACAGAAGAACCTTCTTAGTGGATTTGACGGGCGTATCAAGTGGTCACCGAAAATGACTTCAACATTCCAGGTTGTAGGGACCACATCCAAGAGGTGTTTCTTCGACCCCGAGTTCGAGCCTACACTCAACCTTCAGCAAGCCGCCTCAAACCGATCGATCTGCGGTACGGGTTCCTTCAACACTAACTTGCCGATCAACGACCCGAGCCTGTTAAACAACAGAAGTACATATACCAAATATCGCATCGGCAACGGCGTCGGATACTACTTTAATCTGGATTATTCAAAAGAGACCCGCGGATGGTTCTTCGAAGCCGGCGGACGAAGCAAGGACTATCGGGCAGACTCAGGGTTTACCCGGCGTACCAACACGAATTTTGCTTTCTTCTTCAATCGCCTGTCGACAAAGTCAGATTCTAAAAAGAAGATCATTCGGGCGCAGTGGAACCAAATGGGCGGCGTCGACTACGACTGGAACGGACGATTGACCAGTTACAATGTTGAGACAAACGGCAACATTAGTCTTCACAGAAATACATTCCTAAATTTTGCGACAGGTATTTCTTACGAAAAGATCTTTGAGGAAGAGTTTGGCCTGAAAAGATCCCCCACGAGAACGGGAACGTTTCTTGGTGACCCGACCCGCGCGACTCACCAGCAGTTCGTCTCAGCCAACTTCAATCAGAATCCTAATAAGCGGATCAGTTACGGGGCCTTTTTCGGAATGATCAGGAATGCGTTCGATTTCTTTTACTTCGACCCCGTTACGGGCAAGCAAGATCCCGGGCCCGGGATACAGCGAGACGCGAATATATTCTTCTCACTCAAACCGATAGATCCGTTGAGTTTCTCGGTAAGCTACAACAAGAGCCGCCTGACCCGACAAGACAATAGGATCCGTTCCTACGATTCGGACATTGTTAGTGTGAGATCGACGTATTACTTTACGCGATTTCTATTTACTCGTTTTCGTCTCGATTACGATGGGACGGCAAAGAACTATGCCGGTCAGGCCCTTGTCGGCTGGACGCCGAGTCCGGGTACCGCATTTTACGCGGGATATAACGACAATCTGAACCGGAATGGGCGCAATCCGTTTACCAACGACTTCGAGCCGGGCTTTGCCAGAAATAGCCGAACGTTCTTTATTCGTGCCTCATATCTATTCAGAAAAAGCTTCTGACTATTGTTTTTTCTCCTCCTGAAACACTCGGCAGTGAACTTCCCCTGGTTCACTGCCATTTTTGTTCCGTATTAAACATCCATTTAACAACTCGCTCCCGTGACTTATGCAAAAAGTTCTTGTGATTTATTAGGTTCTCATGTATAAACATATGTAGCTATTGCATTTCCTGCCGATGATCGGCGTCAATAAAAGGAGAACGGAATGAAAGGAAGCACATCTTTTAGGATCGTGGTGTTAAGTATCATCTTAACCGGGCTTGTGTTTTCCGGCATAGTATTGCCGGTTGCGGCACAGACACAGGATGCGGTGTTCGCACTTCAACGCGGCTATCGCACTGGATATTCTGACGGTTATATGGCAGGTTATCGCGACACGATCGACAGCATCGCCAAGAACTATACTCGACACTCCGAATATGGCAAGGCCGACCGGGCGTACAGCAAGGATTACGGTTCGCTCGATGATTACAGGGATGGTTATAAGCAGGGCTTCGAGGCCGGATACGATACTGGTTACGATCGCCGCTCGTTCGAGGCAAGCCTGCCCAAGACACTGGACCGCCGGGGCGTGCTGGTCGGCGAACGAATGGTCGCGGGTACGAAACAGCCCGAAACTAAGACCATTACGCCGGATGCCGTGAAGATCGACCAGAACGGCACGGAGACTCTGTCGTCCGCAAGCACGCAAGCCGCTTACCAAGGCGACCCGAACGCGATCGTTGTGATCCCTCGAGATACCGAGCTGATCCTTGAACTTCAGGATGACCTTAATACGGAACAAAGCCGCGAAGGCGAGAAATTCACGGCCCGGATCGTCGCCCCTTCCGAGATCGCCGGAGCGATCGTTGAGGGCCGCGTGAGCAAAATAATGAAACCGGGCCGCATTAAGAGACGCAGCGAGATGCTGCTTTCCTTTGATCGCATCGTCCTTAATGACAATCGCTGGAGTAATTTCAGTGCTCAACTAACCGAGGTCATGGCGGTTAAGGGCGATAACGTCAAAACTGTCGATAACGAGGGTACTGCCGTCGGCCAAAGCTCGCTGAAGGGCGACAT
>CAYSMU010000001.1:0-9498 GCA_964432145.1 uncultured Chloracidobacterium sp. | reverse complement strand
ATGGTCAAGGTGGGTGGTGCGACCGGGGCCGGAGCCCTGATCGGCGGAGTCGTCGGCTGCCCGGTCGGCGTGGCTGTCGGAGCAGGCGTAGGTGCGGCATTTGGCGTTGGTGCGGTCGTTATCGAGCGCGGTAAGCATGTGCGTCTAAACCGAAATCAACAGATCCGCATCAAAACGGCATACGAGACTCAAATCAGATAAGTGTGTTCCGATCCGGCTGCCGGCCCGCAACAGGCTGACGCCAAATTGATCGCTTCCACAGGCTCTTGACGCCCTTTCAATTGTATCCACGGATGTAAGCCTCTGCGTCCGTGGATATTTTTATGTTGAGATAGGCTCGAGCGGGAGAGACGGCTCAGCTCGCTTTGGTATCAACTTGTAATCTAGCCATCGAGACCGCAAAATGTAGTATCTACGAATACTTATGTCAAAAAGAGTACTTATAACCGGCGGCGGCGGATTTATTGCCCATCACGTGATCGACTACATACTGAAGAACACGGATTGGGAGGTCGTTTCGCTCGACCGTCTTGATTTTTCCGGCAATTTGAACCGTCTTGCTCACTTGCTGTCGGACGCCACGCAGGAAGTAAAGAGCCGGGTGCACATCGTGTTTCACGATCTCAAGGCCGAGGTCAGCCCGCTCACGCGAAGCATGATCGGACCGGTGAATTACATATATCACCTGGCGGCGGGAAGCCACGTTGACCGTTCGATCGAGTATCCGCTTGAGTTCGTGATGGATAACGTCGTTGGAACGGCGAACATACTGGAATTTGCCCGCAATCTGGACAGCCTTGAGCTTTTTGTCAATTTCAGCACCGACGAGATATTCGGCCCGGCACCTCCGGGAGTCTTTTATAAGGAATTGGACCGCTACAACTCGACGAATCCATACAGTGCGACCAAGGCCGGTGCCGAGGAATTATGTGTCGCGTTCGAGAACACCTATAAGATGCCGATCTACATCACGCACACGATGAACGTGTTCGGTGAACGTCAGCATCCGGAAAAGTTCATTCCGCTTTGTATTCGCCGTGTCCGCGACGGGGGGAAGATCTCGATCCACAGCGATTCGTCGCGGACGATCCCCGGCAGCCGGCATTATATTCACGCCAGGGACGTCGCCGACGGGCTCTTGTTCATAACGAATCTAAAAGATTACAAAATGACGCCGGATTTCGGCGGAGCCAAGTGTCCGAAATTCAATCTTGTCGGCAAGGAAGAGGTCAATAACCTCGAGGTCGCACAGATCATCGCCGACGCTCAGGGCAAGCCGCTAAATTACGAATTGGTCGACTTTCACTCGTCGCGGCCGGGCCATGACCTGCGTTACGCTTTGTCCGGCGAGTATATGCGCGAGCTTGGCTGGGAACCGCGTGTCTCGCTTCGTGAAAGATTGGGCGAGGTCGTCGATTGGACGCTGAACAACGACACTTGGCTTAAGACCTAACTGATAGTTAGAATTATCCGGCGGCCTGATTCGAGATCTCTTTCTCGATCAGGCCGCTTACCCATTCTGCCCTCGCATGCCACGTACCGTCGCGGACCGAGGCTTGCCGGGCTGCTGCCCTTTCCGGGTCGTCTTCCGCGAGTGCATCCTCGATATATTCAATGAACTGATCCCGACTCCGCGCAATGCGAAGAATACCGTCTAACCGTTCATACTCAGGAAGTGGCGAGATGACGACCGGCTTGCCGGTTGCGAGATACTCGCGGACTTTAATTGCCGAACCGTAGCTGGTGAAAGCGTGCTCGGTGTCCCACGGCAGCACACAGACGTCGAAGCCCGCTGCGTAACGAGGCAGATCGGCGTATGGCACGGGCGGGATGAAGTGAACATTTGGAAGGCCGTCGAGCTCGGTACCGCGTGCCAAGTTGCCGATGAAGACCCAATTCCACTCCGGCCTTTCGCGGCTTGCCCGCTTGATTAGCTCCTGATCCATAAGCCACGGATCGACCGCCCCAAAGTAGCCGATCCGCGGCCGTGGTATCAACTCTATCTCTTTCGAGGGCTTGATCGAGGCGACTTGAGACCAATGATCGAAATCGACCGCCTGCTCCAGGAGATAGGACTTTTCGAGGCCAATGGTCGCTTCAGCAAGCAACTTCCGGCCCGAATACAGGACTATATCCGCCTTGTCTATCGCGTATTCGTGGAGTTGCCTGATCGTGTCGAGATTGACGGCGTGGTCCTCGGCATTGGCATCGTATTTGTCCGAGACCTGATAAACGACGACTGATTCGCCCATCTTTCCGATCACATTAGCGGCTGTGGGTATCGCGATCCAAAGAATCGGAGCCGACATCCCCTTTCGCCTGGCAAGCATTCCGATCTGAGCTATGAGCAGCTTTTGATTGATCTTTCGCGCGGCAGCATTGCCGTGAAACGGCAGAGTAGCGGGCGAAACTACGGTAATTCCCTCTTTCGTATCGCGAGCAAGCTTTGCGTAACTTTTCAGCTTTCGGGCGATTCTGGGAACGATATCCTTATGTGCAAGCGGCGGCAAACCGAGCGAGATAGAATTGACAAATATCACCTTATTCCCGGCACGTGCAAAGCGCCGCATCAGGTGATTTTTGGAGTGCGGGTGGTGATACCACCAGTCCTCTCCGCCAAAACAGATTATCGATCGACCGGTCAGCATTTATAGGTCAGCCTCCCGCGGCCCTTCCAGACCCCCGATGATCGAGATCGACATGCCCATTATCAGGTAAAAGATCATGACAACCTCGGAATCACCCCAATTGTAATGAACGATCCCGCCCGCCAGGAATCCGGCAGTACCACCAAACGCGCCGAGAAGCAGCCCGCGCTCTCGCCAATCGATCCACGGGCTGCGTATGCCTCTCCACAAGAGCTTCAAATAAATAAAGATCCAAAAGAGCCATGCGATCAGGGTCGGCACGCCCCGTTCCAAGGCCAACTGTAACGGCGTCGAATGCATATGGCCAATGGGCAGCCGTCCATTGTCGAATAACCCCCATTCGAGATAGTGTGATTTGATCGAGTCCATCCCGATACCGACGGCGAGGTGTCGCGGATCCGATACGAGAAGGTCAAACCCTTCGCGCCAGACGGTCATTCGCCACGTCGTAGAACCGTCCTTCGTATCGATAAACGCGACATTTCGCTTCTGCTGCAGGTAAAAAAGCCCACCGGCGGCGATAGGAATCGAAATGGCGACACAGATCATCAGTGTTCTTCGGCTTGCACCCACTGCGATTATCACGGCCACCGCGATCAGAAAACCCGCCCACGAGGCACGAGTGACCGTGAGAAAAAGCCCGACACAGAGTGCAAAAGCTGCGGCCGCCATCAACAGTCGGTTCCGCGAGAATAATTGCCCGGGCATAGCGATCAGCAGACCGAAGCAGAGTGCCAACAACAATTGCAGCACCTCGGCGTACGTTGTGTAGTGTCCAAAGAACCCTGACGCTCGCGTGTCCCGACCTCTAGACCATTGTTCGATCCCAAGGGCCGAACTGCTGTCATCGGACGGCAGCATGGACGCGACCGGCAGATCGAATTTCAGCAGAAGTTCATAGCGGTAGATTTGAAGTCTTGCGACGCCAATTTCAGAAGAACCCCGTACGGCGGCCATTAATTCTTCGGGAGAGTTGACGCTGCGGCCGTTCGCGGCGAGGATCGTGTCATTCTCGTTAACGCCTGCTGCCCGCAGCGGGCTGTCCGCTGACAGCCGCGTGACCTTCAAATTCTTGCCTACGGCGAGCATTCCAAGCGAAAACAGAACTGATACGATCCCCGAAACTATCAACAGAGCAACGACCTTGCGAGAGGTTCCCACGTCGCGAAGGTTTGCCGATACAAGGTATACGATGCTGACAAGCGACACTGAAAGCAGCTTCTGAACGGACAGCCGTTGGTCGTAGGAAAAAGCGGTGGACAGTATCGTAAGCCCAAGGAATATAATTACCGCGAGATCCATCGACTGCATCTTGATCCGCGGCCGCACTAGGATCAAACGTGCGATCCAGAACAGCATTCCGAGCACCCACGCGGTTTGTGTCGCGGCGATCGACAGCGGTGCGGACAAGGCAAGAAGCAAAATACAGGCATGGATCGCCCGGTCGAGGAACTTTGGTATCCGGCTGTCCTGTTCCATTATTTGGGTCTGGTCGCGGGTGCCTTGCAAACGACCGCAATGACCTCACGTGTCTCCTTAAACAATGCGAACGGAACGGCGGCCACGATGCGCTTAATGCTCTTCGCAACGCCTCCTTCACCCGGCGAGTAATTGAAGAATTTTTCTTCCTCGATCGAAAGCCCGGCAAGCGCGGCCAGATCGCGAAGTTCGTTGATTGTAAACTCGTGGTGATGCCCTATGAACGGCACTTCCGAACGGTAGATCTCCCCAGCGGGTACCAGCGGCGAGCCGCCGAAAAGAGCCTTGATCCGCTTGGGCAGGTAGGCGATATTGGGCACCTCGAGATAAATCGATCCGCCGGGCCGAAGCATCGAGAGAACGTTGGTCATGAACGCCTTCAGCGAATGCGGATAGTGCTCCAGAACGGCCATGACCGTTACGAGATCGAATGTCTCGGTGAGTTTGGCGTTATCGTCAAACGGGTCGTGGTCGTATATCGTCACGCCGCGTTCACGTATATGGCCAAATAGCGGTTCAAATACGTCGCCGTAGTAGTGCAGCGACTCGGTCATCGAGACCTCAAATCCAAGCTCGCGAAGTGTCAGCGGCCAAACGCCCCAAAAGCCGCCGACGTCACAGATACGCGGTTTTCCTTCAGTACGCTCGATAGCGCGGTAAGCCTCAAAAAAACGGATCGACGACGAATGCAAATAACCGCGGAAATCCATCATTTCCGGACCCCATCCAACGCAGTGGCGAGCAAGTTCGCACTGCATGTCCCTGCTCCAAAAGGGCCAGATATCGTTGAGCGACCTCTGGTAAACCGCATCAAATTGTTCGAACGAAAGTTGGTTCATTCAAATCCGGTTAGATCCGCTCGATCGGCCGCAGAACGAATAGCCATCCGCTGCTTGCGGCCATTGGCAGTCGGTCGGCGATCCTGGCGTTCCACTCGACGAATCGTTTTGAGCGGCCAAGAGTCTGTTTGACTATCGGGCCCGAAACGAATGACAAGGCCCGCCGGTCGATAACGCTTAGCGAACATTCATGAAATATCTGATCCAATGCCCCTAGCGTGAAAAACTGGACATGTCCATCCTCAGCGTTCTCCGTGCTGCCGGTCGCGCGAGCGGCGTCCTCATCTTTGGCCGCCCGACGGCGGCTGAGCTTGTTTGCGGCCCATGCCATCCCTGTCACTCGGAAGATCATCGAGTCCCACTCAAACTCGCCGTATCCATTAGGAACGGTAACCACAACGATGCCTTCCGGGGCGAGATGAATCAGCGAGTTCCTGAGCAAAGCCACTGGCCTCTCAAGATGTTCCAGGACCTCGGACAAAATGATAACGTCAAACGGACCGCCGGATAATTCCTCAACTTTAACACACTCGAACTTAGCGTTCGGCAAAAGGCCGGCGATCTGCCGCGCCGCTTTGATCGAAGGTTCGTGGAGGTCGATGCCCGTATAATCCAGGCCAAATTCTGCAAGGTGTGTCCCAAGCTCGGACGCGTTTCCGCAACCAACGTCGAGCACGCTGATCTCAGCAGGCGATCGCTCGGGAAACGCCGTTGCGATCGCATCCAATATTGCACGCAGGCGCTTGCCGTAGCCCCAGAGATTTTCCTTTTTTCCGATCTCCGTCATACGCGTGCTTCCGAAACGGCCGCTTTGAAAAACCTGTCCGGCCGGAACATGTCGCGGATCTCCGCTCCGCTTGCAACGAACGTCTCGCCCAGCGACTTGCCGGTTCGAATGCGAAAATAACCAGCCACGAGAATGAATATCAGCGAATACGAAATACTCGAAACGAGTGCCGCTCCAGAAGCGCCGTATCGGGGCACGATCATTATATTTAGAGCAATGCTCACCGCGACGACAGCGACCCAGAAGATCGGTATCGCTCTCGGGAGGCCGAGGCTGCTGAAATACTGGACGAGTACCGATTCTATCCCGAAAAGGAAGATTCCCGGCAGCATGATCAGAAACTGCCACGGCACGTCGGCGAAGGCAGACCCGTAAACAAGCGGCAATAGAAACACGGACGGCACGGCGATCAAGCTGATCGTCAGCATTATCACCACTGCGTGTCGTGTCACGCGACAAGTGACCACGCCAGTGATGTCGCGCTCCTCGGTGACCTTTGGAAAGAGCATCGAGGAAATTACATTCGGCACGAGCAGCAGCAGCATCGACGCCTGAGTCGCCACCGAATAGACACCTGCCTCGCCGCTGCCGCGAAAATAATTCACGATCAAGAGGTCCGCTCTAAGCATCACCAGCGACGCGGCAATAGCGACGAAGAACCTCGAACTGTTATGGAGCATCTCGCCGAGCAGCCGGCGGTCGGGCGAGAATACCGCCCCCGGCTGGCCGTGCCCCGCCAGCCTCGCCACGTAGACTGCCACGGCAGTGCCAACGAGGGCCGCAACGCCGAGGTTAAGCCAAACGATCGTCGAGACGCCCGCACCAAGTGCCCAGATCGCTATCATCGGGTTGATCACGACAAATGACTGCAGTATGACGTCGAATGCATTGTATTCAGCGACCCGCCGCAGGCCCAGGAATGCAGCAAGACAAAATTGCACCAGCATTTGAAAAGGGACCGTCCAAACGGCGACTAGTATCAACGGCTCAAGTTCTGTGCCAAATAGCTCTGGCTTGAGCCTGGCCGTAAGAGCAATAACGGCGGCCGTCGCTGCTCCCGAAAGAAGCGCGAACACGACCGCGTTTGAGATCACCGGTTTTAGCTTCTCGCGATCGCGGGCTACCAGCAATGTGACCGCCGACGACAGTCCAAAGCCACCAATATTCATCGCCAGCAATATCATCACCGAGATCGACGCAAGCACGCCGACGCTTTCCGCTCCGAGCCATCTCGCGACGATAACCCCGCCGAGCAGGTTACTCGCGACGACGATCAGTCGTGCGGTCAGCGTCCAGGCAAGATGTACGGAAAATTTACCTCGGTTCATACTTGGCGGCGGAACAGCGTCTTAGTCTCAGGGCCGGACTCCTGTCGCCACTAGAAAAAATCCGCCAACGGGTGCTAGCACCTCAAACGGTTTGCAGTGATATTTATTGATCTCCAGCTTTGCCGGGGCGAACAAACGTCTCAGGCTTCGGCCCGTATAGAGATCAATGTGGACCGGATCGCGGCTATTCTCGATCCATAATTTCCATTGACTGCCATGCTGGATCCGACGTAACAATATGAAATATGAGAGGAGCGCATAAACCTGGATATTGAACCTGCCGCCGGGGCGAAGAACGCGAAAGATCTCGTCGACAACGCGACGGGGCTCGTCGATATGATGAAGCACGCCGTGCGAATAGACGAAATCGAACGAGCCATCGTCAAACGGCAACGCCGTCGCGTCCGATCTCTTGATCTCTGCAAGCCCGTTCACTCGTTCCGCCGCGAGTCGCAAATGCTCAGGCGTGATATCAACACCCACCGCCCGTGCTCCGTTCTTAGCGAACTGAAGCACATCGCATCCCGTTCCGCAACCGATCTCAAGTACGTCTTCGCCTGCATGCTTGCGAAATTCCGCGGCCTCGTAGAGCCATGGATACGTCGAGTATCGCTCTTCCTCGGAGATGAAAAGCGGAGTCTTGTCCCAATGGTCGATGGCCAGTTGTGAAGAACTAGAGCTCATGTTATTTGCGTCCGTCGATCCAGCGATCGTACCAAAGGCTAAGATTCAGCAGTGCCCATAATTGGAAGCTTCGATCGGCCCGGCCATTCTTGTGCTCGTCGAGCATCCGGCGAACAAGATCGTAATCTAAAAAGTCCCGTTTAACCATCGTCGAATTGAATATCTGATCGATCGCCAAGTCAGCCTGTATTGAACGAAACCACTCTCGGATCGGTGCTCCAAATCCCTTTTTGCGCGCGTAAAGCAGATCATGCGGCAAGATCGATTCCAGCGAGCGCTTCAGGATATGTTTACCCGTCTTTCCGCTGATCTTCAAATTCTGCGGTACCCCCATCGCATATTCCACGAGATGATGATCGAGAAAAGGCACGCGGGCCTCGACCGAGGAAGCCATCGTGATCTTGTCCACTCGCATTAGTAACAGTTCCGGTAAACGCAGCTTCAGTTCAAGATACGTCATCTGCGAGAGAAAATCCGCATTCGGCCGCTCTTGTGCCATGTGGCCGAGGTATCGCTCGACAACTGCGAGAGACGAACGGCCGTTCGGGTCGAGCTTGAGCCTCTCTGAGAGGATCTCGGATTTCGATTGTTCATCAAAAACTACCGCACCGCCCCAGAACATCGGCTCGCCTGACCGAAGACGCCGGCCTAGTTCGCGGACTGTCCGATCGCGGCCCGATAATACCGAAAACTGTTGGATCGACACCCCGACTGCCCGTCTGATACCGGCGGGCAGTCGCTCCGCGATACTCCAAAACTTCTGATGAAGTCGAACGTTCGCCACATATTTGTCATAACCGCCAAAGATCTCATCAGCTCCCTCCCCGACCTGAACCACGGTCGTGCCGTCGTCGCGCGCGAGCTTTGAAACGTAGTAAAGGGGCACGCAGACGGGGTCCGCTATCGGCTCGTCCTGATGAAATATAAGGTCGGGCAGAAGATAATTGAGTTCCCTGTCACCTATCAGTACCTCATGATGGCTCGTGCCATAGCGCTCGGCGATCCGGCGAGCCGCGTCCAGTTCGTTCAGATACTCGTGATCACGAAATCCGACCGTGTACGTACGGACCGGCCGATCCATGAGTTCCGCCATTAAAGCCACATTCGCGCTCGAATCGACGCCCCCCGAAAGGAATACACCGAAAGGAACATCCGACATCATTCGTTTCCGGATCGACGATCTTAGCAGCCGAACGATCTCTTCGCAGTGCTCTCGCTCGGTCCTGTCGACGTTCTCTTTAGGCGGCAGTGCGTCCCAATATTGTTCGATCTTTAAGTCGCCGCGGCGGTTAATTACGAGCTTATGTCCCGCGGGCAGTTTTTGGATGTCCTTGAATAGCGTCTGCGGAGCGGGAGTGGTCAAGAAGCTTAGGTAATCGACGAGAGCCGTCTCGTCAACGTCGCGCTCAACATCAGGGTGCTCGATGATCGCCTTGATCTCTGAAGCAAAGATAAAACGGCCCTCTTTGTGATAGAAATAGAGCGGCTTTACGCCCAATCGGTCGCGGTAAAGCGATAACTCGCCGCGACATTCGTCCCAAATGGAGATAGCAAAATCTCCTTCGATGTCGTTGACGAAGTCGGTTCCGCGTTCCTCATATTGGTGAATTATGGTTTCGGAATCTGCTTTCGACGCGTATTTGTGGCCGCGCTCCTCAAGGCCTTTTCGAAGGTCCGCGTGGTTGTAGATCTCGCCGTTGAAGACGAGCCAGATGTTCTGCGTTTCGCAGCCG